>JBARBA010000257.1:0-7927 GCA_049792555.1 Anaerolineales bacterium | reverse complement strand
GAAGTCGGAGTTCTTTTGTTGCTCCTTGGGCGCTGGTCTCCCGACCAGCGCCCATCGCAATCACCACCCTTCAAACCCATTACAAATCGCCCAACCCTATTGCAATCCCCCAAAAATCGGCGTATCATCTTAACATCGGCCAAAAATCGCACCCCCTGCAGCCCCGAAACCCCAAAACCGGCAGGAAAGCCAGACGCAGTAAGGAATGACCGAAGTAGTCTAAGGAGTCACCGAAGTACGCTAAGGAACCGTTGAAGTACACTAAGAGAAGACCGAAGTACGCTAAGGAATCACCGAAGTACAGTAAGAGAAGACCGAAGTACGCTAAGGAATCACCGCAGTACAGCAAGAAAGGGCCGAAGCACATCCCACCGAAGAACCATCGCAGCGCGCGCAACCCCCATTCAGCATCGTCCCTTCAACCCCCAAAACGCCGGGCGTCCGGCGCTTATCCCCCTCGTTTTTGCTTATCACAAGGAGCATGATATGACCAACTCAACCCTCAGCATCAACGACCAGCTTGGCGCAGCCAAACTGACCATCGATGCCAGCCTGGCCGACCCCGAAATCAAAGAACTGGTCGGCGCTTACGGCTACAACGACCAGAAACTGGCCGCAGGCAAACAACTATACGAGACCGCCAATGCCGCCGTCACCGCCCAGGGCATCGCCGAAAGCGCCCAACTGGCCGCCTCCGACGCATTGGCCGCCGCCCAAACCCAGGCCGTCGACGCCTACCAGGCCCTTGCCAAAGTCGCCCGCGCCACCCTGCCTCCCAGCGCCCTGCCCGGCCTGAACTTGAGCGGACGCATGCCGCAGGGCACCAACGCCTTCTGCGCTGCCGCCGGTCAACTGTTCGACGCCGCCGCCAGCCTCGGCGCCCTGGTCGAATACGGCTACGACCCCGCCAAACTGAGCGCCGAACGCGCCAAAATCACCGCCTACGAAGACGCCAACCGCCTCCAGGAAACTGCCAAAAGCCAGGCCGTTACCGCCACCCGCGAACAGAACGCCGCCCTGACCGCCCTCAACCAATGGACGGCCCAATACATCAAAATCGCCCGCGTGGCCTTGCGCGCCCAGCCCGACCTGCTCAAGCGACTGGGCGTCGCCTCCCGCGTCGGTCCCACCGCCGCCCAACGCGCCGCCCGCCAAAAGAAAACCCCTGCCCTGAGCACCGTCGAAGGGCCTGCAACGAGCGCAGCGACCACAGCCGGAGAACCTGCGGCGTCGTGAGCCAATCCACGTTTGGCGCTGGTCTCCTGACCAGCGCCACCAGCGCCAAACGAGCGCAAGTTCACAATCCACCGCCCCCGGTTCCTTCCACAGGAGCCGGGGGCGTCCCCTTCCCAGCAGCCGCCCTCCCGCTTGCCTCACTCATCACTCATCCCTATTCTCTCCATTCTCTCATCTTTCATCCTTCATCTTTCATCTCTCCCCCTCCCGTCTGGTAAAATAAAACCATGCGCTTCAACCCCCGCCTGCTCCTCACCCTGCTCATCAGCCTGCTTGTCATCGCCGCCGTCGCCGGCGGGCTGCTGTGGGCCAACCTCAACTTCGTCCAAAAAGTCCCCGGCGGCGCCGACTTTTACGTCCTCTGGCAGGGTACGCGCAACTTTGCCATGCAGGGCAGCCTGCCTTACGACGACCTGAGTCCCCAAGTCGCGGGCTATGCTTACGGCTCCGCTGCGCAAACCTCCCGGCCGCTCCCCCGCTTTAACCTGCCCCTCTACCTGGTCTTCCTCTACATCCCCTTTGCCCTGGTCAAAGACCCGCTAATGGCCCGCGCCGTCTGGATGGTCTTCCTCGAATTCGAACTGCTCGGCCTGGTACTCTTGACCTTCCAACTCATCCGCTGGAAACCCGGCTGGCTCTACCTGGCCATCCTGTTCCTGTTTGGCGTCACCTGGGCGCCGGCCGTCGCCTCGCTCTTTAGCGGCAGCGTCGTCATCTTCCAGGCCGTCCTGTTCCTGGGCGCCCTGCGCGCCCTCGAATTCCAGGCAGACGAAGTCACCGGCGCGCTCCTGGCGCTGGCCTGGTTCAACCTCGAAGCCATGGGCCTGCTCATCCTCCTCGTTTTATTTTGGGCCTTGACCTCCAGGCGTTGGCGCGTGTGGGGCGGCTTCCTCATGGTCACCCTGGTCTTGATCGGACTTTCCATCCTCTTCAACACCTCCTGGCCCCTGCCCTTCCTGGCGGCCCTCCTCGCCAACTGGAGCGCAAACACCTACCCCTCCGTCTTTTCCCTCTTCGAAAGCTGGATGCCGGGCATCGGCGTCCGCCTCGCGCAAGGGCTGACGCTGCTGACCGCCCTGATGCTCATCATGGAATGGCGCGCCGCGCGCGGCCAGGAACTGCGCTGGCTGGTTTGGACGGCAGCGCTCACCGCCGCCGCCACGCCGCTGCTGGGCATGCCCTTCTCCCCCTTGTGGCTGGTGCTCTCCCTTTCGCCCTTACTGCTCGTCCTGTCCATCATGGATCAACGCTGGGGCGCTTTCGGACGCTGGAGCGCCGTTGCCCTCTTCCTGACCGTCTTCTTCGGCCTTTGGGCAGCCTTCCTGGCGGGCGCTGGCGCCGTCTTCATCCTGCTCTTCCCGTTCCTCATGATTTTCCTGCTCTACTGGGTGCGCTGGTCCGCCATCCGCGCCCCGCGCCTGTGGGCCGACATGATCTCAGACCTGGGAAAATAACATGAACCGTCGCATCTACGCCCTGCTCTTCCTGCTCAGTCTAATCGTCATCTCCACCGTCGCATTCTTCCAGGGCGCGCCCGGCACAATGGACGAAGACTACTACTTCGCGGGCGGCATCCGGCTGGCGCAAGGACACGGCTTCACCGAAACCTACCTCTGGAACTACCTCGACAACCCCCAATCCCTGCCGCACCCCTCGCACGGCTACTGGTTCCCCCTTGCCTCGATCATTGCCGCCGCCGGCATATTGCTTGCCGGACAACAAACTTTTCTCGCCGCGCGACTGGGTTTCATCCTCATTGCCGCGCTCGTCCCACCCGTCACCGCGTCGCTGGCCTATACATTTTCATCCCGCCGAGACGTGGCCCTGGTCGCCGGCCTGCTGGCGGTTTTCCCCACCTACCAGATCGTCTTCCTGCCCACCACCGAAAACTTTGGGCTTTTCATGCTCCTCGGCGGCCTCTTCTTCATCCTCTTCAACCGCCCCGACAAAAAATCCATCTTCGCCCTCGGCCTGGTCGCCGGCCTCATGAACCTCTCCCGCTCCGACGGCCTGCTCTGGCTCGCCGTCGGCCTCCTCGGCTTGGGGATCAAACACCTTACCGCTCCTCCCTCCCGCTCTTTACGCATTACGCACTACGCATTACTTGCCCTTATCTTCCTCCTCGGCTACGCCCTCCCCATGGCTCCCTGGATCGCCCGCAACCTCACCGTCTTTGGCGCGCCGCTCACCCCCGGCGGCAGCCGCGTGCTGTGGATGACCAGCTACAACGACACCTTCGCCTACCCGCCCGACCGCGTCAACCTGCAAACCTGGCTGGCCGCCGGCTGGCAACCCGCCCTGTCTGTTCGTTGGGACGCCTTCAAGCTTAACTTTGCCAATACCATCGCCGTGCAGGGCGGCATTTTATTGTTGCCGTTCATCCTCATCGGCATCTGGGCGTCACGCAAAGACCTGCGCGTGTGGCTGGCCGCGCTCGTCTGGCTGGGCCTCTTTGCCATTATGACCCTGGTCTTGCCCTTCGCCGGGTCGCGCGGCGCATTCCTCCATGCCGGGGCGGCCTTCCAGCCGCTGTGGTGGGCCGTCGCGCCCCTGGGGCTTGATTTCCTCGTGGGAAAAATTCGTCGGCGCGGCTGGCTCAATGCCCGGGCGCCCCAATTCTTTCGCGCCATGC
Source organism: Anaerolineales bacterium (assembly GCA_049792555.1). Lineage (GTDB taxonomy): Bacteria > Chloroflexota > Anaerolineae > Anaerolineales > Villigracilaceae > UBA5195. Next base: position 4,059 of record JBARBA010000257.1, on the reverse strand, counting down.
TGGTCATGGTCATGGCGGTCCTGACCATCTGCCTGGTTTACGTGCGCGTCGTCCAGACCGACTGGGCCGCGTTCGACCGCTCCTACCGTCACGCCGAGCAAATCCTCCTTCAAAACGGCGCATCCGCCGGGGATGCGGTCGTGGTTGGCAACGCGCCCGGCTACTTTGTCGTCTCCGGCCGCTCGGCTGTCACCGTCCCGACCGAAAACCCGGCCATCCTGCGCGTCCTTTCGCAGCGCTTCAACGCCCATTACCTCGTCTTGGAGAAACAATACATGCCCGATTCATTCAAGCCTGTGTATGACTTCCCGCAACAGCAGCCCGGTTTGAAATACCTGGGCGGCTTCGACGATGTGCGTATCTTTGCCATCCAACCGGAGAATTGACATGCCCCTCACCCGCCGCGACCTGTTCATCCTTGCCCTGGCAACCGCACTGGTGGTTGGCATCTACCTCGTTGTTTCCCAAATGATTTACGGCATCGGCTTCCCGCTCGACGATTCCTGGATCCACCAGACCTACGCCCGCAACCTGGCCCTGCTGCATGAATGGTCGTTCCTGCCCGGACAGCCTTCCGCCGGTTCCACCGCCCCCTTGTGGACCTTCCTGCTTTCGATTGGCTTTTTCCTGCCTGCGGCCCCCTACCTGTGGACCTATCTGCTCGGAGGGCTGATCCTGTTTGCCCTGGCAGTTCTCGTCGAAACGATTTTCCGCCGCTCGTATCTGAAATACGCTCCCAGCCTGCCCTGGGCCGGACTCTTTTTTATCCTCGAATGGCACCTGGCCTGGGCCTCCGTTTCGGGCATGGAGACCTTGCTCCACATCCTGCTCATTGTTGCCGCGCTTGGGCTTTTAATTGCCTCCAGCCGCCGCTACCTGCTGCTTGGCTTGTTAACCGGTATCAGCGTCTGGGTGCGCCCTGACGGGCTGACCCTGCTGGGGCCGCTGGTTTTATACGTTTTCCTGGTCGAAAAAACCATTTCTGCCCGCGCCCAGGCGTTTTTGCGCCTTGCGATTGGCTTCCTGGCCCTTTTTACGCCTTATCTATTGTTCAACCTGGCTTTATCCGGCGCGCCCATGCCCAATACCTTCTATGCCAAACAGGCCGAATACGCGACGAGTCAGAGTTCTCCGGTGAATATCCTGCTCCAGTTTTTTGCCGGGGCCAGCCTGATTGTTTTGCCCGGCTTTGTGCAGAAAACCGTCAGCGCCCTCCGCCGCCGCGAATGGGGAGTCTTGCTCTCGGTGGTTTGGATGCTGGGTTACATCCTGATTTACGTCTTGCGCCTGCCGGTCTACCAGCACGGACGCTACCTGATGCCGGCCATGGGCGTGTTCCTGCTGATTGGCCTGATGGGCTTTTACGAATTTTTGCCCTCCTTGCGCACCTACCGCGCGCGGCTTGCCAGGCTGGCTTTTTTGGCGGCGATTGTCTTGTGCAGCCTGATTTTTAATGGGTATGGAGCGTATACCTACGGACAGGATGTCGGGCTGATCGAAAGCGAAATGGTGGCATCGGCAAAATGGGCCGCGCAAAATATCCCCCCTGGCGCTTTGATCGCCGCGCACGACATCGGCGCGCTCGGGTTTTTCGACCACCACCCCATGGTTGATTTGGCGGGATTGATTTCCCCCGAAGTGGTTCCGTTCATCCGCGACGAAGCCAGGCTCGCCGCCTTTATGGATGAGCGCGGTGTGCAATACCTGATCGCTTTTCCACGCTGGTACCCCCATTTAACCGGGCGCGGAACGCTCCTGTTTACGACGGGTGGGCGTTTTGTGACCGACCCTGAACAAAATATGGCAATATATCGTTGGAATCAGCCATGAAATGAAATTTTCAATGTAAAATTGTATCATCTCAATCATCGGTGGTTGAGCGGTGCCCTGAGTTCACCGAAGGGTAGGCGGCGGTGATGTCCCGCCGCTGTACACTGCACCGAACGCACACCTGTCCCGGCGTCCCTTCGGGAGTGCAGGTGTCGAAACCACCTGTCAACATCAATGTCCCCAAAATATTGAGATGATACAAAAGATACGTAAAATTGCTCCGCACGCACTCCTGTGCTATACTGAAAAGTAACGGAAGAAAAAACGAAATGAATGAAATAATAACCATTGTAGTTGTCGATGATCACCCGTTGTTTCGCCAGGGCGTGGCGGATGCGCTGTCCCTTAGTCCGCGCATTCGTGTGATTGGACAGGCCTCCGATGGCTTGCGGGGCCTGGAGATGATTTTGTCCCTGCGGCCTGTGGTTGCCGTCGTTGACGTTAATTTGCCCGGGATGAACGGTCAACAAATTACGCATGAGGTCACCAGCGAGCGTATTCCCACGCGGGTGGTTCTGATGACCGCCTATGATGATGGTGAGCAAATGTTGCACGCTGCCATTGCCGGCGCTGCCGGTTATTGCACCAAAGATATTCAGCCTGACCACCTCACGGATCTCATCCTTCAAGTCGTGGAAGGGAAGCATGTTATGGCGGGCGAAGTTATGAGTGAGAAGGGCTTTGCGAATTGGCTTCAACTCCAGCTCGAATCCGCCCGTCGCTCCTATAGCGAACCGGGAAGCCCATTTCATCCGCTTTCTGATCGGGAAATGGAAGTTTTGAACCTGGTTGTAGAGGGCAAAAGCAATAAAGAAATTGCTACGCTTCTTGGAATCAGCCATCAGACCGTAAAAAATCACATCACATCCATCCTGCGCAAATTTGGGGTGGAAGACCGCACCCAGGCTGTGGTTTATGCGCTCAAGCGTGGGTGGGTGAAACTCAATTACGAAAAGCGCTCGCAGGAGTAATTTATGGCATTCATTGATAAGCAAACCGACTCGGCGGAAGACGCGCCCCAAAATATACAGGCTGAACTGGATGAGACCAATCGCGCTTTGCGCGAAGTGACTTTAATGTTGGAACAAAGTCAGGGCGAGGTCTCGAAGTTGACGCAGCGCAATACAGCCATTACTGCGCATTTGCAGCAGATCCAGGCGCAAGGCGGCAATGTTTCGATCGATGAACTGCGCATGGCCTACGACTCTGCCCTGGATGCGCAACAACGCCTGTTTGTGACTCGCGGGCAACTGGACAAATTGCAGAGCGACCAGTCGCACCTTCGACAGTATCGCGCCTCACTTGAAAAAGTAATTGCGTGGCTTGAAAAACCCGGCGACCCGGCGGCAACCGCAACGAAGAGCGCGACTGCCAGCATTGAAAGCATTATCCAGGCGCAGGAATCAGAACGCCAGCGATTATCGCGCCAAATGCACGACGGTCCGGCCCAGGCTTTGTCGAACTTCATTTTGCAAACTGAAATCGCAATGCGCCTATTGGATGTCGACGCTGTTCAGGCGCGCCAGGAACTCAATAATCTTAAGGTGTCTGCCATGAGCACTTTCCAGAAAGTGCGTAATTTCATTTTTGAGTTGCGCCCCATGATGCTGGATGATCTCGGCTTGGCTCCAACCATTAAGCGCTATGCCGATACGTTTAAAGAACAGACGGGAATGGATATTAACATTACTGTCTCCGGGCAGGAACGCCGCCTTGAATCTTATGTAGAAGTGATGATTTTTCGCGCTTTACAAGAGTTATTGGGGAATGCTGCCCGTCATAGTCAGGCCAGTATGTTAAAGGTTCTGGTTGATATGGGCGGCTCTGCTGTCAAAGTGAATGTGGATGATAACGGCAAGGGCTTTGATCCCGAAATTTTGAAACAAGGCAATAGTTTGGGATTAAATTTGATTCGCGACCGCGTCGAAATGCTGGGCGGCACGTTTGAACTTGATTCGGTGATTGGGAAGGGGACACGCGTAACATTTACGATTCCGGCAGGCCAGGTGTAACAATAACTCCTGGTTTTGACGATTCGTCCAGGCTCAACGAATGGGACTTTATCGCAACGATGAAGTCCCTTTTTTTCTACAGCCTGCTTCTTGGGTGTCACCACACTTAAGCGTGGTGGGCAATCGGGACACGGAATACACGGGAGAACACGGAAAAAACCCCCTTAAAAAACTAGCAGAATCCGTGTAACTCCGTGTAATCCGTGTCCAAATCGTT
>JBARBA010000256.1:0-10519 GCA_049792555.1 Anaerolineales bacterium | reverse complement strand
AAAATGTCGCATTGAAAATACACAAGCTTTTATTCTTGAAAGAATAAAACATACTTATTGCGTTAGCGAATATAGCGATCAGGAAAAAATCCTTATTTTTAGCGGTAAAAGCGGTGTTGCAAAAGCGGGCTTGGCGGCTTTGGCGTATCTGGGGGGACAAGATGTCTCGGATGAAACTGCTTTTTCCTGCGAAGCATATCATGTTGGTATACAGCTTATAGATGACCAGGTAGATTGGCGCAGCGACTACCGTGATCACGCTTATACCCCATTCTTGACGCGTGTCTTGTTCGATCATCAGATGGCTGATGATGCGGAGAGTGTTCAACGACCAGACGTAAATGTAATTGGGACATTGATTTATGAAGGTGGTTATGCTCGAGCAGCGTTGGAAAATGCCATAGATTACTTCAATTTAGCTTTATATGCTATTAAGGATGTCAGGTGCCCGGCTTGGCAAAGTGAAATTTTGGGTGTGATCGCAAAATGCGGGAAGAATCGGGCTCTTCTCGATCAAAAATTGCGCCAGATGAAAGAGAAGCGTGCTTTGCAAGCGCCTGCTGTGAGAACGCAGGTCAAAACCGAACCTGCTTTGCAAGACATCTCCGTGTTCAGCGCGTCATCTTCAACACAACTATCAAATGCGTGGGTCGAAGCTTTTTGCCGATCAGCGAACCTTGCCACCGAGACATTTCATGAAGGCAATCAGCCGGTGAGTGCTTTGACGGGTGAGCAATCCTTATGGGTTGAAAGCGCTCATGAACTTCTGAAACGCTGTGGAAATTTTGCCCCGCCACCGTCAGGGTTGCAACTTTGCCTGTGCAATATCAGGAAAGCTCCAATTAGCTTTTGCTTTGAGTATGAGCAAAGCTGGCAGATTGTCTTGAATCTGGCAGCGTTATCAGGCGAACAAAGTGACCGATTGCAACTTTACCGGGAACACTTAGCCTATCAATATGGACGGATGTCGCGTCTGCGGCACGTGCCAACGCCCCAATCGTTATTAGACGAAATGTGCGTAAAGGGCTGCGGGTTGGTGTTTGTTGCCAGGGTTTTGCCTTCATGGGAACAATCCAGCCTCCTGCCCAAAGAGTTACACTGGTTTGAACGCAACAAGCACTATCTCTGGCAAGAAGTCCAGCCTTACCTGGCATCGCCGTTGCCTTTTGACTTCGCCATGAAATTCGATAATCTGGAAGCGTTGTTGAGTTACGACTTGATCGCCTCTTTTTGCGAACGTATGGGAGACGAGGCTTTGGCTCGATGTGTACAATCCAATGTGGAAGATATTTTGAATAAAAGCACGGCTCTTTCCATTGCCAATCGTATTGCGGGCGCAGCCGATGTCAAGTTCGATCTCTAGTTGTGACCAGCGACAGCCTGCGCTGACACACCAGAAAATAAAGAAAGAGCACTTTTAGATCAAGTGTAAGACAGTCACCCTATGTGGATAACTGCACCCAAAAAACAGAAAAAGTTCTACAGCATAACATCACTTGGTTATGTTGGTTTCTGGTTGGGTGTAGTAACTAATTCTAAAACAGAAAGGAGGTGAAATCAAATGGCATTCGAGACTATTAGCTTGGAAGAGTTGGAAGTTTTGGAAGAGACTGTTGCGCCTTGTGGTTCCATAGGCTGCGGCGGCGGCGTCTGGTGCTAAGTTGCCAGTCGTATTCCAAAACCTTATCCGCGAGCTGAAATACGTCATCGTTATTAAGGTTTGATGGATAGGGCAAATGGACGAGGTCGCCACACAATGGCGACCTCGTCTATTGGGTGATAGAAAAATAAACTCAATTATGTAATTTTTGCGGCGCAAATTCTTCAGCCCAATTGGGTGCTTGTTTGGTCTTACCATGGTAGGAGACTAAGTTATGAAAAATAACAATGGACAGCTTGAGTTGCATGTGTTGATGGCGGATGATATTAATATAGCATTCCATCCACCATCTTTGACGTTGCTCAAGGTGGGTCGCCAGGCAGCCGAGGTTTTGGAGGATTACGAAAAAGGGCAGTTACCTGAAGAGATCGCCGCACAACGGGGATGCTCCATAGATGAGGTTACCACTTTGCTTCAGCAATTATCAGAACAACTCGACAAACAACCTGATGCGACACCAATCCCAATCGGTCCATTGAGCGGCACACTAACAATGGTAGTCAGCCGGGATTGCAATTTAAGATGCAAATATTGTTATGCAGATGGCGGGGCTTATCAAAAAGAACGTATGCGCATGTCCAAAGACACCGCATTGCAAGCGATCGATTTATTCTTGAATTCAAAAGACGGTTTCCGCTTCCAAGAGATTGTTTTCTTCGGAGGTGAGCCTACCTTAAATTTGCCCGTCATCCAGTCTGTGGCAGAATATGTTGAAAATCTATTTGCAAGCGGTAAAATCGCTCATCGGCCAGAGATGGGGATGGTAACCAATGGAACTCGCATCACGGATGAATTCTGCGAGTTGGTCGAAAAATATGGATTGCAAGTTACCATAAGCTTGGATGGGCCGCCTGAAGTCAACGATTCCTTGCGTTTTGACGTTGGCGGGCATGGAGCATTTAGTGCCATCGCTCAAGGAATTCGCAAATTACAGCAGGCTACCGGCGGACTCGAACCGAGGATGATTGAATGCACTGTGACCAATAAGCACTTGGAATCAGGAATGACATATGATTTCCTGGTTAAGTATTTCATTGACACTTTTGGGATTCGACAACACCATATTGTGCCGGTTTGCGACTGGAACGAAAGCCGGTTGGAGCTCTCCGAGGCGGAAGCAGTGGAATGGGAGACAGCCATGTATACTCGTTTTGTTGAAGCCCTGGCAGAAGGGAACCTGCAAGTTACCAAATTGGGGATTCGCGCAGTGCGAATGCTCAATTCGAAAAAATTCAATCCGTTTTTATGTATAGCCGGTTTTACTTCGATCACAGTGGACGCGGATGGTTCTATTTACCCTTGTTACCAACTTAACAACGAGTCTTGCTATATGGGGCATATTTCTGAGCAGGATACATTGGAATCGAATCGTTTTCACGATATTGTGAATGCCTTTGTTGATAATAATAAGATTAACCATCCTCAGTGTGCGTCTTGTTGGGTGCGTCCCCTGTGTACAGGCTGCTTTGGGCACATGTATTTACGTACCGGTTCTCCCCATGGGCGGGTGGACGAAATATGCAACCGCCGGAAAATAGCCACAGAAACGTTGTTGTTGGATTTGGTGCGGTTGCGCACAGATGAGAAAAAGTGGCAGAAAGCGATCCAAACTGCGAAAGCATCGTCTTCTCTTAATTCGCAATAAAAATATGCTATCGATGCTTTTGAAGATCAGATAAGAAATGTTCACTTTGCCTGAAGTTGATGGTTCCAAGCCTGTTTCTGCGGAGGATGTTGCGCTGGGAACTGTGTGTCCCAGGGCCGTCCCGGATATTAAAACCTGGCTGCTTTTTGAAAAAGAAGAAGGGAACCTTTGGGCAATTGGCAGTGTGGAGCAGGATAAGTTTGTTTCGGTTCCCGAAACAAAGGCAGCGCCTATTTCGGAGATTGTTGCCTCTTTTGACGGACAACATTCGATTGACACCATTCAAAACGAGTACGCCGAAAAACACCACCAACAAATTGACGTTGCCCAAGTCTATAGCCTTTTTTCAAACGCAAACCTGATTGCCGATCCAAAGCCCCAGCACGTTTTTAAAGGTGAATTTAAGCGATTCTCGGTCGATGTTTTGGACATAAACATTCGTTCATTCTTTGAGAAACGCCAACCGGCGATCCGCAAGATTTTTAAGCCGCTGATGCTGGTTACTTTGTTGTTGATTGTAGCCGGAATTGCCGTAACCAGATTCGACCGGATCACCCCGACGGATATTTTTACAGTAAATAACTCTTTCCTTTTGGGGTACATTGTCCTAGCCATTTGTGGGCCGTTACTTACAATCGCCCACGAATTATCCCATGCAATCGCAGCTTCTTTTTATGGCGCAAGCCCACGTCACATAAAGGTGGCGCTTTATTTTGGCTTGCCGGTTTTTTACACGGATATAGCCGGCATTTACACCTTGAAACCAAACGACCGCATCAAAATATGGCTGGCAGGAAGTTATAGTAACCTGGTCATTGGATGCGCAATGCTCATTTTTTATCGTTTTTTATCCCCCGTTTTTCAGCCGGAAGTCGGCCAAATTATTCTAAAAATTGCTCTTGGCAGTTTGCTCTCGATCATCGGTAATTTTTCACCATTGACACCCACGGACGGCTACTTTATCTTATCTACACTCATTAAACGAGCGAATATCCGCACACGAGCTTTGCAGGAATTTTTAAAGTTGATCAAAGGCGAAAATAACAAATTAAGAGGCCTTTTACTGGGTTATTTTTTAATAAGTGGCGCCATTATTGTTGGGGCGCTTGTTTTACAACTCTGGTGGTTGTTCGGTATCCTCAGAGAAATTCTTAGCGGCAGTTTTGGATGGCAAACACTTCAAGCTCGTTCTGTTATAATATTGGTGGGTGTATTGATTCTTCTTCGTTTGAGCGTAAGTCTCATAAATAAGATTCAAAAAAAGATCCAAGATCGTTACTCGCCTACAAGAAATTGACCTCGTCAAGCCACGTACGCATGAATCATCCAGGTTTCTGAAGGATATGTAAAATAATGCAAGCTCGTGAAATGATCCATCCCCAAATTTTGACGGATTCTCAAAAACGCGCCGATTCCATCCTGGCTTTACTGCAAGAAATGCGGTTGGATGAGCCTGTGCGTTCAGACAACATGAATGCTATAGATCGGGGCATCTACAGCGCTGCGTTTTTTTTAAGGCGGGCCATACGCATTGCAGGCTTTTGGAGCGATTTTAATACAGCCTTGGGGGGTGGGCGTGACTGGATCAGTGGTTACGTAGGGTATGCATTGGAATGCAGCAACGCAATTACCTCACAAGATTTACACCGGGCATCTAATCTTTTGCTGTCAGATCGGTGCCCGTCTGGGGCATGGGGCTATAGTCCAAGGGTACCGGTAGATGCAGATTCGACCAGTTGGATAATACTCTTTTTTCAAAAAAGTCAAACAGAATGGGATAGCCAAAAAACCGTTCATATTTTGTTGGGTCACCAGGACGAACTGACAGGAGGCATTCGTACTTATTTAGGACCGCAGTTTGGCATCGCAGAATGTATGGGCTATGGTCCGCAAGATGATTTCTCCGGCTGGTGCAGTGGGCATGTGTGTGTAACCGCTGCTGCTGTTCAGGCGTTAATCGCCTGTGGGTTTGACCAGCATCACCCATCCATGGAAAAACTTGTGCGCTTTATTCACTCCACCCAGCAACCGGATGGCTGTTGGAACTCCTATTGGTTTCATGGCAAAGCCTACGCTACGGCGCAGTGTATACGGGCACTCCTGCAAATCGGCGAAACGCCCGAATCGCCGGTTCTGCAACGCGCTGCGCATTGGATCGAAACAACGCAGCTACCGGATGGCAGTTGGAACGATGGCGTGGATGGGACGCCTGGTCGTGTGTTCGATACCGCCCTGGCAGTCTGGGCCGGGCTGGATCTGTGCGCCCCCGCCTCGTTTGGGAAAGCGGTCGCCTGGTTGCTGGAAAAACAACGTCCGGATGGCAGTTGGGATTCACTTCCCATTTTGCGACTTCCCTTACCAAATGAACATGCGCCCTGGAACATCAGGGAATGGCCCGAAACAAGTAAAAGCCTGACACAGGGAATATGTGTTGATGACCACAACCGTTATTTCACGACAGCCACCGCGCTGCAAGCATTAAGCGCTTGGCGCAAGAGAGGAACATCGTTATGATAAATTCAACCAATACGGCGCTTGTTGAACTTAAAGAGGTCGGCAAGGTTTATCCTACCGACGCCGGAGAGATTCCGGTATTGCGTAATATTAACCTGAGCATCTCCGCGGGTGAATTTGTGGGCATCCTGGGGCCTTCCGGCTCCGGCAAATCCACTTTGCTGAACGTCATGACCGGCATTGACCATCCCAGCAGCGGCGAAGTGGTCATTGACGGGGCCGTCATCCAAAACTACAGCGAAGACCGGTTGGCGCGCTGGCGCGGGCGACAAATTGGCGTCATCTTCCAGTTTTTCCAGTTGTTGCCCACGCTGACGCTGCTCGAAAACGTGATGCTGCCGATGGAGTTTTGCAAGATCGGCAAAAGCGCCGAACGCCGTCAGAAGGCGCAAAGCCTGCTGGCCGAGGTGGGGATCGAACACCTGGCGAACAAGCTGCCGGGCATGGCCAGCGGCGGCGAGCAGCAGCGCGCCGCAATTGCCCGCGCCCTGGCAAACGATCCACCGTTGATTGTGGCGGATGAGCCAACCGGTAACCTGGACACTGCCAACGCGGACATGATCATAAAGTTATTCGAGAACTTTGTCAAAAGAGATAAAACCATCATCATGGTCACGCACAACCCGGATTTGTGCGGGCATATGTCGCGTTTGATCCACATGCGCGACGGGCAAATTGTAGAGGTGAAAGCATGAGCGTGCTGTGGTCGAAAGTTTGGCGCGACCTGTTCCAAAACCGGGCGCGCGCCATCACCATCGTCCTGACCATTGCGCTTGGGGTCTTTGCACTGGGGGTGGTGATCAATCTTTACGTGACCCTGAACACGCAAATGGTGGAAAGTCTGGGGCGCACAAACCCCTCCCACATCCATGCGCCGGTTGCGGCAGGTCTCAATCGTGCGCAAGCGCAACGGTTGGGACGTATTCCGGGAGTGGCGGCTGTTGAGGCGGTTACCATTTCGGGAATAAGCTGGAAAAAACCGGGCGATGCAGACTGGTCGGACGGAATACTGATTGCCCGCGAGAATTACAGCGACCAGGTGATGGACTTGATCACGCTGGATGCGGGAGCTTGGCCCGGTGCCTTGCCGGGTCAGAGCGATGCAGGCATGGAAAGACTGACGGCCCGCTATTTCGACCTGGGGTTGGGCAGTAGCATCCTGGTCAGGACAGGCGGGAACTCGCAACAGACCATTCCGCTGACGGGCATTATTCGTTCCATCCAGGATCTGCAACCGCCCCGCTCGATGGGGGGCAAAGCAGTTTTTTACGTCACAAGCTTGACGATGATGAACCTGACCGGTATTGCCCAACCCAACAGGGTGAATGTGCAACTCACGCATTTTGACGCTGATACCGCCCAGACAGTTGCCGCACAAATCAAGGACCAGTTGAATCTCAGCGTAGCCGCCGATATAGCAGACCCGGCCAAGCCGAGGTTCCAGGGAGAACTGCAGGCGTTATGTATGGTCCTGGCTGCAATGGGGATTGGCATCTTGGGCCTGAGCATCCTGCTGATCATCAATGTGTTCAATGCCATTATGCTTCAGCAGGTGCGCCAGATCGGCAGTATGAAAACCATCGGCGCAGACACTGGCCAGATTATGCGCGTCTACCTGAGTATTTCACTGGTTTACGGAGCGATCTCCGTGCTGCTGGCCATGCCGCTGGCCACACTGGCCACGCAGTGGTTGTCTAACTTGCTCCTGTCGCTCTTGAGCATCGACCCGCAGCCGCCGCAAATCATCCCCCTGGCCTGGGGAGTTCAAGCTGGGGTAGGACTGCTGGCACCCACTCTGGCAGCATTATTCCCGGTATGGGCTGGCGCGCGGATTACCGTGCGTCAGGCCATTCAAAACTATGGCGTCAGCGCGCCTTTCGGGCATGGCTGGCTGGAAAAAGGACTCTTGAAGCTGCAGGGGATTTCCATGTCCTGGGCTATCTCTGCGCGCAATACCCTGCGGAACAAACAGCGTTCGTTGTTGACGCTGGCCATGATGATCATCAGCGGCTTGTTATTTATGTCGGTCATGAGCGTCAAAGGGGCTTTCCAGGCTACTTTCCTGGAGATGAGTTCTGCATATCAATATGATGTGGAAATCGATCCTGCCTCCCCCCAGCGCGTCACAGAAATGCGCAGTCTGGCCGAGGAAATCCCGGGCGTTGTGTATGCCGAAATGTTCTGGTCAGAAGAAACAACCTTCAGGTTTAGCGGCGCAAATGAGCGTACGTTAACTCTGGATGCTTTGCCCCCCGACTCAAAAGTCTACATTCCCAAAATGGTGGCCGGGCGCTGGCTGGAGATGAATGATACGCAGGCGCTGGTCTTGAATTCCAAAATCGCCGAAGAAGAAGGCATCCATGTCGGCGATTTTATTACCATGACGTCGGCCGTCAAGCCGATACAATGGCAGGTCGTGGGCCTGAATTTTGATCTAAGCAACAATCAGCGCTTGGCATTTGTGCCGTTGGATAGTTTTGCCGCCATCAAAAATCAAAATGGTTTTGCCACCGCATTACTGGTTCAAACCACAGATCATAGCGATGCAACCCAAAGCGCCGTCCAAAAAGCGCTGGTCGATCTGTATAAAAAGCATAACATAGCGCTCAACGGTAGCACAGCAGTTAATATCAGGATAGCGCAAAACCTGTCCCAGTTCGATATACTCATTTATTTGCTGATTGCCATGTCCATCCTGATGGCGGCGGTTGGCGGGCTGGGCTTGATGGGCAGCATGTTTCTCAACGTCGCAGAGCGCCGGCGTGAAATCGGGGTGATGCGCGCCATCGGCGGCGATTCGAGCGCCATTGCCCAAATCTTTGTCAATGAGGGCGTAACGCTGGGCTTCCTGAGTTGGCTGGTGACCGCCGCCTTGAGCGCCCCCGCCAGCAGCGCATTTGCGAATGCACTTGGTGTTGCTTTGTTTAGTTTTCCCCTCAAGCCCAGTTTTTCCTGGCTGGGCATTGGATTGTGGCTGTTGATTGTGTTGGGGCTGTCTGCCCTGGCCTCGGCTTGGCCCGCCTGGCAGGCAGCCCGCGCCAGCGTGCGCGATAGTTTGACCTACGAATAACAGGTGACAGTCACGTACCAAGTGACAGTCACCTTATCTGATAAAGGAGTTGCCCTCGTGTACAAATCTTTTGCATGGATTGTTTTGATCGCGTTTCTGGTTTCGGGTTGTTCCGGCGCGGCGGCCACGGCCACGGCCGCCCCAACCAGTAATATCCCCAAATCAATCCAGCAGTCGCTTTCATTGACTGTGAACGGGCAGGGTGTTCTTGCCCAGTCAGCCAAACTCGGCTTCAGTGTCAGCGGCAAAATTGCGCACGTATTGGTCAAAGCTGGCGACCCGGTAAAAGCCGGTCAACTGCTGGCCGATTTGGAAAATGCGGACGCTCAAATGCAAGTCGACCAGGCTGACCGCAGCTTGAAGGAAATGACCTCCCCCGCCGCGATTGCCGCCGCCGCGCAGGCCGTCGCTGCCGCGCAGCAGACGTTGGCAGACACGCAAAAAAAGACGGACGGCATGTTCTTCCCGCGCGCCTCGGATGCGCTTATCCAGAATACCCAGGCTGAAATTGACCTGGCTAGACAGCAGCTCGCCAGGGCTTCGAACGCCTATAAACCGCTTGCAGACCTTCCCGATGGCGATACACGAAAGGCCGCGGCCCTGATCGCCATGACCAACGCCCAATTGAACCTGAACCGGCTGATTGCCCAATATAACTGGTATGCGGGCACGCCAACCGATATTGACGCCGCCGCTGCCCGCGCCAATCTCGAGGCAGCCAAAGCCGCCGCACAGGAAGACCAATGGTATCTCTCTGCCTTGAACGGCGAACAAATCCCTGCCAACGCCACCGGCAGCAAACTGGCCCAACTCCAACTGGCCCGCGACGATCTCGCCGCCGCCCGCCAAAAACTTGATGCCACCCAACTGGTTACACCAATCTCCGGGACGGTTATCACCGTTAACGGGATGGCCGGAGAGCTTGCCTCGCCGGGTGTGATTTTTATGGTCATCAGCGATTTGGCCCACCTTCAGGTGGAGACCACCAATCTCGGTGAGGATGATGTCCCCAATGTGCAGGTGGGTCAGGCTGTCACGGTCACAATCAAGGCATTGAACCAAACAATGACCGGCCATGTGCTGACAATTTCGCCTGTCGCCGACAGCCTCGGCGGGGACGTGGTCTACAAAACAACCATTGACCTGGATTTGCCGCTGCCCCAGGGCTTACGCGCCGGTATGAGCGCTGTTGTGCAGTTCGAAACGAAATAAATGTGATGTTCCCCAGATATAGAATCAAAACTGGGCAGGCAGTCTCTGCCCAGTTTTGATTCTTCCTGATGGTGTTGATGGCAGCATCAGTTTAGTTGAGATACCAGCTATGAGCTGATTCTGGAGATCAACCAGGCGGGTAGGCGGGTCTCTCGTGGATCACGATTCTCAAAAAGGCCAAAAACTTCCCCCGTGCCTGCGACGGGTTCAACATCGAAAGGATAGCGGGTTACGATGAATCTGACCTCGCCCGGCTGCCGGGAACGCGGACCTCTTACAGGCATTGTTGCAGGGGGTGTCACCACACTTAAGCGTGGTGGGCAATCGGGACACGGAATACACGGGAGAACACGGAAAAAACCCCCTTAAAAAACTAGCAGAATCCGTGTAACTCCGTGTAATCCGTGTCCAAATCGTT
>JBARBA010000255.1:0-4132 GCA_049792555.1 Anaerolineales bacterium | reverse complement strand
GGCAGCATCCGGGTGCGGGTCTCGCTTCCCGAAAAAGAGACAGTGTGCATCGAAGTGGCGGATACCGGCCCAGGCATTCCGCCCGAACAGTTGCCCGATATCTTCGAACCCTTCCGGCGCGGCAGCGCTGGTCAGGAGACCGGCATCGAACGGGCCGGGTTGGGACTATCGATTGCAAAGCAGCTTGTCACCAGCATGGGCGGTCAGATTTCGGTGACTTCAACACTCAACGTGGGCAGCACTTTTACGATCTGCCTGCCGCTGGAGGGTGCGACGCGGCGCTGACGGCAAATCCGCCTGCGTTTCAATGAGCAACCCACCTTTATCGACACCCGCAGCCCACCCCTGCGGGCGTTTTCTTACCATGGGGGCATGCCTGAACCGAAAGCCAATCCTTTTATCACCTCCACGCCCCCGAAGCCGTGGAACTGGGCGAAGACCACCTGGTCTTCCCGGGCGGCGTCCTGCTGCCCTTGTCGGCGCGCGGCGCGGGCGTGCCGGGCATGCCGGACCGCCCCTGGCGCCGCCCTGAGCTTGTCGAAGGGTCGCGCCTGTCCGCCGACCTGTTCTACACCGGTCTGCCCGTCATCTACTCCGTCACCCCAACAGCTTCGTGGACATGCAGAAGTGGGTCGAAGAACGCGCCTGGGTTGGGCTGCGTTTGCCATCTGGTCAGATGGGCCGCGCCGTCTCCGGCAGCCTGGGCTGGAAGTACGACGCCTCGCTGCCAACTTCTGCTGTGCAGCTAAACGGCACTGCCGGGACAAATGGCTGGTACGTCTCGGCGCTGACGGCGAGCGGAACCGGAACGGATGCCATCTCCGGGCATTGCCGCTATGGCGGTAAGCGTGGACGGCGGTGCCTGGCAGCCATCCGTAACCCTATCGGACGGCGTCTACCAGGTGCAATCCTGCAGTGTGGACAACGCCGGCTGGGAAACGCCGTCTGCCGCGCAGACTGTCCGGGTGGACACAGTAAAGCCGGGATTGGTAATGCTACCCAACGGCGCAAAAGGCGGCGGAGGCTACTTCCGCTCTGCCGTGACCGTTTCCCTGACCGGGACGAATGCCGGTTCGGGTGTGGCATCCGTTGAATATCGACTCGATGGCAGGGACTGGGTGCAGGCGAACCGCCTGACCATCTCCACAGACGGTGGTCACGGGCTGGAAGGGCGTGTGACCGACAACGCCGGGAATGTGACAGATTACCCGATTGCTGTGCATATTGATACCATTCCGCCCGTTGCCGCCTTCGTTATGCCCGCGCCCAATTCGACGACGACTGTGTCGGAGGCCATTTCACTGGGAGGCGACGTCTCTGATGTGGGTTCGGGCGTGGAGCGGGTGGAATTATCCCTGGACAAGGGCAAGACCTGGCGGACACTTCCCCTCGTGAATGAAATCTGGCATTACGACTGGGTGACATTGAACATCCCCAACGGGCGCTATCAGGTCATCGCCCGCGCCTGGGACATTGCCGGGAATGTCCAATCGCCGGGTACTTCGGTCACTTTGATTGTGGACAACCGGCCATCGAATACGGCAACCATCATGGTTCCTTTGGTCACGAGCGCGACATTAACGCTGACACCTACCGGGACATCGACCCCCAGCCCGACTCCAACGGTGACTGTTACTCCGCCCCGTCCCATTCAGCCGACACAAACTGTGACGGCGACCCCAACGCCTACTGTAACCGCCACACCTGCGCCGCCTGTTTCAACGCCGGCAGGAAAGCCGCTGTCGCTCTGGCCGGCGGTGGGCTTGATCGGCCTTTTGATGGCGCTGGCCTCTGCCAGCCTGTCCGACCACCGTCCGCAGGCGCTGCGGCGGATCAAGCAAACCTTCGACCAAATCGTCGCCCAAAACAAACACAGTGATGGTGAATAACTTTTAAGGAGACAAAACAAATGGATGCTGTACTTGCAATACTCGTTTTGGGCGCGGTAATTTTCTTTGGCGCGCTAATCAGCGCCGGCAACGAACGCCAGCGCAAGGCTCTGGATGGAATCCGTGAGCAGGCCGCGTTGTGGGCCATACAGGATTTGCGCTTGAAGCGTGAGAAGCTGGCGCGGGATGTGAAGGTGGATGACCCGGTGGCCTGGCTCAATCAGGTTGTGGCGAAGGTCTATGGCGAGTCGCTGGATTTGACTGTGACCGAGTTCTTTGAAAACCCCCAGGCGCTGGTCTGCGCGGGGAAGGATGGGCGCAGGGTGGTGTTCTCGCCGGCGTCGCCGGATGATATTCGGCGGATGAAGCGCGAAAGTAAGAGCAAGCTTTCTCGTCTTGAGAATGCTCATCCTTTGACAGATATGCCGCGCGGAGTGGAACAGTTGGAAATCTCCATCCTGAATGGTGGCATTCTGTTTGATTTGGAATTGCCGATGGCATGGAAACTGCTGACTGGTTTGGAGATTGGTGGGGCAGAACGGCTGTGGATATACCTGTTTATGTAAAATATGCATCATTTTTGATGTGGCACCGTTTCAAGGTTTTAGAATATACGGTTGTGCTGAATTTTAGACAGTATTGAAGATTGGGTGATGTTTTGGTGTTACCTACCGTTCACAACCGCGCTGGTTGCCCCATTCGAAACACGAGATCGCGGGCCAACGTTTCAACAGACTGTCCCTGATCCCGGGGGAGCAACAACGGCTCACCGCCATTGCTGCTCCTAAACAATCCGATATCTCCAATAGGTATTTTCTTGAGAAATTGTCTTCCCTCGGCACCCGCGACGATGCATCCCCCCTGCGTCAATACTTGACGCAGAAAATTGTGCAGGCGCGGGTCGGCTTCCAGTCTGGCCAGGCACTGCCTGTTTTCAGGCAGGATAACCGCGCTAAATGTCGTCATTTTGGACAGGCTGTCAAGGTCAGAAAGGGTTAAGTCTGGCATCAAACAGATACCATAAGCGCCACTCACCAGACCGCTTGTCATTCCCATGCTCTTGACGCATAGACCTGCCTGACGCAACATGCTGATCAGGCTGATGGTTTCCGCCTCGTCGAAACCCTGGGCAATGACGGTGAGAATACATCTCTGGAAAGCATTTTTTGTACGCATGATATCTTCTTTCATTGGGTCCATATTTAAGGCACATAATACTCAATGACCAGCGTCGGGCGGCTCGCGGCAGCCACGTTGCCGCTGAAAAACGACATGTAGTCCGCGCCGTGATCATTGTTGTCGTCTTTTGTGAAGCGCAGCCGGAACTGCGTCGTACCGGTCAGGTTGATAAATGGATAGGCTGGGTTGCCAAACACGGCGCTGTACCAATTGTTGGCGGGCGTAGCGCTGAACGTCGCGGCAGCCGGTTTACCGGCAGCCGCCCCAAAGTCGTTGAGCGCCAACCCGGCAGTTGCGCCGAAGAATGGTTTGCGCACGTCCACCAGCAGGGGGCCGTGTGTGGTGAATGGGTTTGTGCCGACCAATCCCTGTTTCATGATCTTGAGCGTGACCGAGGTGATGACGGCGTTATCCGGCAAGCCGGAAGTATCGAAATGCAGGATGCAGAGATACTGTTTGTTGGCCGCATCATCCCCGATGTTACAGGCAGTGGCTGTGCTGTTGAGCATACCGCCCTTGTTGCTGGTCTCGCTCGATTCAAGTATCCAGCCATCTTGCGCAGCAAGGGAACTAACGGTATAGACTTTGTAGTATTGCCCGTTATCCATCTTGACAGAAACGTTACCGGCGCAGTCCATGACCTGGATGAAGTAATCGACTTCACCCGTCGATGGCAGCGGCACGTCCAGGCTGGATATTTGCTGGCCGGATGTACAGGTTCCCGCTTTTTCGATACTCTGCCAGGTCCCGGTGGTTGCCTGATTGTTCACGGCGGTGTAGGTCAAAAAAGCTTTGTATACGCCGGAAGAATCGGTGACAGGCAACTGGATGCGCAGCAGGTTGCCGTTTATGCTTGTTGTCGGGTTGCCTATCGTTGGCGGGGTATCGTCGCTGCTGGCGCCGTTCCACAGGCCTATCAGGAAATCCATGTTAGAAGTGACATTTGTCCCTTGACCAACACGTCTCCATATCGTAAAATTACGATATAGAACAATGACAAAACAACCCGCCCTTTCCCCCGAAAAACAACGTCTGGCCAAAATGCTCAAAGCGCTCGGCAACCC
>JBARBA010000254.1:0-3196 GCA_049792555.1 Anaerolineales bacterium | reverse complement strand
CAAAACTTTATCGAGGTCCGCAAGTCAAATATAAAATAGCAAGGTATGCTCTACTGCATAAAATGTATCTAAATATGGGCAATCCTGCCCGGTTTGGAGCCAGCCCCCAAACCAGATAAGATTGAAAAGGATCAGGAAGCATGATCATGAAACGTATCGCACTACTCATCGCAATCGGATCAATCATTGCAGGAATCATCATATTTTGCAAACAGTTATTTGCGCCGTTATTCGATCTATCATGTTCCTATTCATTTTACGGGAATGTACCTTTTGCGACGCGTTGTCCAAGCGCGTTGGAACAAAACGTAAAAGCATTACTCGCGCTTGTTCCAGGAATTGTCTTGCTAATTCTCATCCCCATCAACAACTCACGTTACCGCACTTTGGCAATGATTGGCATTTGCATCGATTACATTCTCGCTATAATACTGATCAGTTTCATAGTGGTTATTAGCGCTGCGAACGATTTCGACCAGAAATCCGCCATAGTTACCGTAAGTATAATCACAAGCTTGGGCTTTCTATGCGCAGGGTTGTCTGCCGTCACGGGCAAGGATAACGCCCCTACATAGTAATTCGGCGGGCAGCAGGAAGACATTCCAAACAAGGGAAATCAACCATGATTGTTTCTTTACTTGTCATCACCTTCATCGTCGCTTTCGTCGTTGCCACCCTCGTCATGCTCGTCTTCAACAAACCCATCGACAGCATCTTGAAACGGGTCGTTCCGCCCGAACTGAGTTACGCCTGGGCGCGCTACCTGCGCTTTGCGATCTACGTGGTCGGCATCGGCGGCGGCGTGCAGGTCTGGAATTTCGAAAAATATCTCACGCCCCAGCAACCCGCCGCGACGGTTGTCCAGCTTACATCCGACCGCTGGATGCTGGAAATTTACAGCACGGTGATCGGAACGCTGCAAAGCGCCGCCATCCTGCTGCTGGTTTTCTTTGTCTTTGCGCTAATCGCCGTCGTGGTGGTCCGGCTATTCGAGAGCCGGGCGGCCAAAACAGATGCCCCAAAGTCCTAAACAAGAGACAACACATTCACAGAAAGCGTGATGAACATGGTGCGAATATTGCTGGTCGACGACGACGCCTTCAACCGTGAAGGCATACGCCTGTATTTGCAACGCGAGGAAATGGAAGTGCTCGAAGCCGGCGACGAGGCCGCCGCCTGGGGAATTGCCCAAACCCAGGCCCTCGACGCCGCCGTTGTCGACATCTCCATCCCGGCGGACGGACACTCCCCTTCCAAAGTCAGCAACAGCTACGGCATCCGCCTGGCAAACCGCATCAAACAAACGTCCCCTGCCGTGGGCGTGGTCATCTTTTCGGCCTATGGCGACCGCGGCAGTGAAATTTTGGACATGATCCGCGAAGGCACGCGCGGCCTGGCCTACAAGCTCAAAGGCAACCAGCCCAGCGCCTTGCTGGCCGCCATCCACGAAGTCATCGCCGGGCGGGTGGTCATCGACCCCGAAGTCCACGCCAACCGGCCGGGGCTGGCCGAAGAGTTGATCAAGCGCCTGACGCCCGATGAAGGCTACTGGGTGGAAATTGCCGTGACAAACTTCGGGCAGCTCACCCCCCGCGAAATGGAAATTGCCCAAAGGCTGGCCGCATCCCACAACACCGAGGGCATCTCCCAGGCCTTGAGCGTCTCCTCCAAAACCACCGAAAACTACATCACCCACATTTACGACAAACTCGGCCTGAACAACATCGCCCAGGAAGCGCCCCACCTGCGCAAGGTCGTCATCCTCGCCAAGGCCTGCATGATCAACGACCTGCGCAAGGAAGGCCACCAGCCATGACCGCGCTGCGCAAGCATTGGATTATGGTCGTGATGCTCGTCATTTTGGCCGGCGCGCTGGCGACCGTCGTCAACATGGCAATCCAGGTCGGCCAGCCGTTTGGCGGCTTTTTCACCAGCCACTCGCCGCTCTGGCTGGTGGATGCGCCCACGCCTCCCTGGTGGCCGGCCCTGAACGGCAGCGGCCTGCGTTACGACGACGAACTGGTGGCGCTGGAAGGCCGCACCTTCGGCGCGGATTCCTACCTGCTCTACGCCGAGGCCCTGAAAGCGGGCAAACACTCCGTGGCGCTGACCGTCAGGCGAAACGGGACGCTCCTGCAACTGGACATCCCGATCAGCGCCTTCACCGTCAGCAATTTACTCGACTTGAAGCTCCCCGACCTGCTGATCGGGATCGGTTTCTGGCTGCTGGCTGCCGCCGTTTACCTGGCCCGCCCCCGGCAATCCGTCAACCGGATTTTCGCCATCGCCTGCGGCCTGACGTCCGGCGCAATATGGCTGAACATGGCGTCGCTCTTCCCGCAAAATGACGCGCTGACCCATACGCTGGAACTCGGCTGGGTCCTTTCGGCTGCCTTTGTTGGCGTGGCCTTCATCCACCTGGCAACCCAGTTTCCCGAACCGATGCATCGCGACGCGCAGCGCTGGATCAAGGCGCTTTCCCTGCTGATGGTCTTAACAGCCTGCCTGTATACGGCCGCCTTGCTGTTGCGCTGGCAAAATTCCGCCTCGCTCCTGGCCTATCAACTGAGCACCATCGGCAACCGCATCGTGATCGGCATGTTCGGGTTGGCCGTGGCCTTCTACCTGGCGCGCCTGGTCCAACTGGCCTTGACGCCCAAGCTGTCGCGCCGTGGGTACCGCCAGGTCATCGTGCTATCCGGCGGCGTAATGTTGGCCCTGCCCTATGTGCTGATCGTCGTCGTCCGCGCCCTGACGCATGATTCACAGAGCTATTTCTGGAACGGTCTCGACCTGAGATACCTGGTGCTGGCCGTGCCGCTGACGTTTGCCTTTATCATCCTGCGTTACCAGAGCTTCCAGCGCACGCCCCTGCCGGTCATCGGCGTGTTGATCCTGGCCAGCAGCGCGCTCGTCGCCAGCCTGGGCGCGTGGGCCGTGCGCATCCTGGAACCTGAGTGGAGCAACTCTCTCACCTGGACGCCGTTTGCGCCGCTCTTCGTCATCACCCGGCTCACCAGCGTTTTTTGGAGCAGCCAGAGTTCGTGGTGGGGCGTGTTCAGCCGTCTCTTTCAGTGGGAAAGACGCAGCTACACTGCCGTGCGCAAATTTGGTCAACAGGTCATCAACGAAATCGAACTGTCGCAATTGCCACAAACCATCGCCAAAGCGCTGGTGACGAACATGGAACTGGAGC
>JBARBA010000253.1:0-4411 GCA_049792555.1 Anaerolineales bacterium | reverse complement strand
GCCGCCTACTCAACCACCGATGATTGAGAAGTTACAAATAATTGACTTAAACTTTGATGCGTATTACCATACACATCAAGGAATAATGACATGCGCGTTACCCTCAAAGCTTTTCATTACAGGTAAGGAGCATCTTTATGCAAAATCTTGAGAAACAGCACATTCATGGAAGATTTTTGACCGGGATGCGGGCAGGCTCACAGGGCATATCCCGTTTTTTAAGAAAATACTTGCGTCTGGCAGTCGTCGTGTGCGTGTTACTTGTTTCAGCCCTCTTTATAAGAGTCAACATGGTTTCAGCCAAAGCCGCCGCTGTTGACACGAGCACATTCTGTACACAAGTGACCAGTTATGGCGGTATAACGCATTGCCAAACCGGCGATAAGACCACAATGGGATGGTATGATAAAGCAATTCCCAAACAGTTGCCGCCTATCGCCGGTCTCAAAACTCGTAATCTTGAGGGCAACCCGCCTAACAGGGGGTTTCTCACAATATACACTCCTCAACTGTATTGCGCTGCTCATTGGTCGGATTTCGTTGGTCATGGTTATGTCGAGGTCAATGGGCAGCGCTTTGCTACGTGCCGGCAGGATGTAGCCAACCTGGGACCCGGAGGATATAATCAAGGCGCAGATTATTTATTTGTTAAAGCATCGATGGTGCGAATCGTTACCAATATCAAAGTATTTTATGGCCAAACTATCGTAATTAAAATTTATGGCAGGATATATGCCAGTAATCCTTCCGACTGTCGCAAAGAAGAACATGGCGAATGCCTGTATCCCGGCATTAGTCCTGGATGGGTGTACGCATATACGAAGACAGGCACTCGTGATACTGACTTGGCGAGATTTTACAAGAGTTATAAAACTTTCAAGAACTGGCAAATCTATGATTTCTTGACCATACTTTATGGCGACTTTGATCTTGATAATAAAACTAATGATTATTATGATTTTGATGACCTATACATGACGTTTGCGCTTACTGGCCCCTAAAGTAACTTTTACCAACTGGCTTTCAAGTTTTTCAACCCGGGCTTGCTCAACGCAAACACGCCCAATAATGGTCGGCGGGACTGCCCCGCTCCGTTCCGCCGCAGCACAATTATTAAGGAAAACAACATGCACATCACCCTCAAAATCTTCCGTTTCAACCCCGAAGTTGACCAGAAATGGCATTACGAGACCTACCAGCTTGAGCCTGCCCCCACAGACACAGTGCTCGATCTGTTGGGCAAGGTCAAGGCCTATGAGGATGGCACGCTGTCCTTTCGCCGCTCTTGCGGGCATGGCGTGTGCGGCTCGGATGCCATGCGCATCAACGGGCGCAACCGCCTGGCCTGCAAGACCCTGGTGCGCGACCTGGGCGGGCATATCACGGTCGATCCGATCTTGGGCTTGAAAGTCATCAAAGACCTGATCGTGGATATGGAACCGTTCTTCGACAACTACAAAAAAGTCTTGCCGTTCTTCGTCAACGAAACCCCGCCCCCGGCGGACGGCAAGGAAAACCTGCAAAGCCCGCAGCAGCGCGCGCGCTTTGACGACACCACCAAGTGCATCCTGTGCGCCTGCTGCACCACCTCATGCCCGTCCTTCTGGTCGAACGAAGATTACCTCGGCCCGGCGGCCATTGTGACCGCCCACCGCTTCATCTTCGACAGCCGCGATACCGCCGCCGCCGAGCGCCTGACCGTGCTGAATGACATGCTCGGCGTCTACCGCTGCCACACCACATTCAATTGCACCGAAGCCTGTCCGCGCGACATCCAGGTCACCCAGGCCATTGGCGAGGTCAAGCGCGCGATTATGACCGGCAAGCTGGATTAATGGACGATAGACCGTAGATACTGGAGCGTAGACCGAGGACGGAAGTCCTCGGTTTGCTTTTATGGTCGATGGTCTGCCATCCAAAATTGCCTTTTCCCCCACAATCTCGTTATAATGAGTGCATACTGTCTGATTCCGAGAAACAGCGAGGCGACCCATGTCCTTCAATTTGGTACGCATCTCCCAGCAAGACCCGCAATGGAAAACCCTGAACCTGGGCAACAGCAGCCTGACCATCGGTCCTTATGGCTGCGCGCTGACTGCCATCGCCATGTACCTGAGCGGCTTCGGCTACCCTGAAGACCCGGCCAGCCTGAACGCGAAGATGAAAAGCAGGGGCGGCTTTATGGACGCTTCCATCGTCTGGGGCGCGGTCAGCGCCATCTATCCCCAAGTGAAATATAATAACTTAATCCTATGCCGCGACACCGATGCGCCGATTGACATGATCGGTAATTCCCTCGCGGCGGGCCAGCCCGTCCTGCTCGAAGTGGACAGTTCTCCAAAGCCCGGCCTGCAAACGCATTGGGTGGTGGCCTACCAAAAAGTCGGACAGGATTTCCTGATCCTCGATCCCTGGCCCTACCCGTCCGACACGGGCGAGGTCTCTTTGATGGCGCGTTACAGCCAGGGGAATACGTTCAAACGCAGCATCACCGCCGCTGTTTTTTACGAATGCCAGGGCGGCGGCGCTCCCGTCCCAACGCTGCCTCCAACGGACGGGTACTACGTGCGCGTCCCCGCCAGCCTGCCTGCCGGGCTGCGCCTGCGCTCCCAGCCGACGATGGCCGCCGACACGGTCACGGTTGAACCGGCGCTGACCAATCTCAAGGTGCTCGAAGCCGAGGCCGGGGCCAGGGCAAAAGTCGGCGTTCAGGACCAGTGGCTGAACGTCAGCGACGCCAGCGGCTTGCAGGGTTACGTCGCGGCCTGGTACGTGGAAAACGCCCTGTTCACCGCTCCAGTCCCACCCACGCCGCCAATTCCCCCAATTCCACCAATTCCACCAATTCCACCAATTCCACCAATCCCTCCCACACCGCCCAAGCGCTCGCGTAAATCGGTCGCCGACGGCCTGGAGAACGTCAACCTGCCGCCCGCCGCAAATCAACTTTTAAGTGCGCCTGCCAATGCTTCTTCCCTGACCCGCCTGGTGGCCGATATCTGGAATCGCTATGGCGGTCTGCTCGGGGCGCTTTCGGGGGTGCTCAATATCCAGCCGGGCGTGGCGGTGGCCGTACTGGCCATCGAATCGGGCGGGCAGGCCTTTGCCGCCGACGGGCGCATGGTGATCCGGTTCGAGAACCACATCTTTTACCAATACTGGGGCCAAAACCATACCACCCAGTTCGCTCAGTATTTTCGCTTCAGCCCCGGCCAGGCCTGGACGGGCCACCAGTGGCGGCCCACAGCCGGCCAGAACTGGATCGACTGCCATACCGGTCCGTCTTTCGAGTGGGACGTGTTCAACTTTGCCTGTTCGCTCGACGCCAGCGCCGCCAAAACGTCGATCAGCATGGGCGCGCCGCAGATCATGGGTTTCAATTACGCGGTGATTGGCTATAGTTCGGTGGACGATATGTTCGCCGCTTTTTCGGCCAGCGAACGCGACCAGGTCATCGGTTTCTTCGACTTCGTGGTGGGGATTCTTCCCGGCGGCGGGGCGGTAAGCGCGCTGCAAAAGCTGGATTACCGCACCTTTGCCGTCTCATACAACGGCAGCGGTCAGGCCGATTATTATGCCGGTCTGATGAAAAGCGCCAACGATGCCTTCACTGCCCTAAAATCCGCGCCGCCAACCCCGCCCGTCAATGGCCAAACAATGAACGTGATCGTCGGCGCGAATGCTGCCCGGCCTGGCGTGAGTTTGTTCCAATCGCCCGACGCCGCCAGCCCGGTATTGAGCGTCGAATTGATCGGTTCCAGCTTGCGTGTGCTCGACGACCCGGCCCAGGCCCGCGCGCGCATTGGCGGCTTCGGTCTGTGGATTTGGGTCCAAGATGGCGGAGGCCGCCGCGGCTACGTCAACGCGGCGTATGTTGTCGAAGCCAAATAAGGAGTTCTCAAAGCTCTATCCACTAAGAACACGAAGTTCACGAAAGAAAACCTTAAAAGGCGCTACCGCATAACTTGCTATTTTATATTTGACTTGCGGACCTCGATATAGTTTTGGGTCTTCGGCAATTGGGTGGCCCCAGCCCGTAAGTCGGGACTGTGTTGCGTCCCGACTTACGGGCTGATTATCAGAGTTTTTGTCCGGTAAGAAAAGCAAGTTATGCGCTACTGCCTTAAAAGCTTTTTCTTCGTGGACTTCGTGAACTTCGTGGATAACGGCTTTATCTTTGCTGTAAGCAAAACCGCCCAAAATGAAAAACAAAATCCTGCACAGTATCTTCACCCGCGAAAACCTGCTGGCCCTTGCCCTGACCCTGGTCTTGATTGCCCTGGTGGTCTTCACCGCCGATAACGCCCCCACCTGGATTTACCAGGGTTTCTAACGATGTTCGAAAAGCTTTTGGTGCTGCTGGCGTGCGCCTGCATCTTGGGGCAGATCAAACCCGGGCGTCGCCTGATCC
>JBARBA010000252.1:0-5511 GCA_049792555.1 Anaerolineales bacterium | reverse complement strand
GCGCTTCGCTTGCTACTCTCGCTGAACCACCTGTTTTAAACAAATCCAGCACTTACCTGCATATGCCTTTGGCCGCTTGACCCCTCAACTTTACTCAGACTTCAACTCAAATGAAACACACCCATATGAAATTTGAATGTAAAAAAAACCAAAAGCGATTGCCTTGGATATCCTCTTGCGACTATCCCCCCGATATGCAATAATAGGCGCAGCAAATCATTGATGGAGGCGTGTAATGTTTTCGAGGCAGGGCGTGGAGCGTAATCCCCGGCGCAGGGCGGCCAGGCTGGCAGCAGCGCTGCTGTTGTTCCTTTCGGGCAGAAGTGAATTCGTTTGGATGATCGCATGGGCAGCATCCCTCCATTGACGCTGATGCTGCTGGCAGCGGCGGGAGTCGTCCTATGCGGGATTACGACCGTCCTGCTTGCGGCGCTTGGCCTGCTGCTCTGGCAGCGCAGCAAACCGCAGCCTGTTGTGGGGTGGGTCCCGGTGGCGGGAGCGCCGCCCCCAACGGCCTGGTTGCTGATTGCCTCACCCCTGGGCAGCTTTCGTCCGCTGCTCATCCCCCCCAACGGGCTGACCATTGGACGCACCACAGTCAACCAGCTTGCCCTCAATGACGTGGAAGTCTCCCGCTGCCATGCCCGCATCGACTTTATCAACGGCGTCTGGCTCGTAACCGACCTGGAGTCGGCGAACGGCACCCTGGTCAACGGCGTCCGCATCAAACGCCAGGCGCTGCGCAACGGCGACCAGATCACGATCGGGCAGACGACGTTGACCGTCCAGGCCATTTCACACGGGTAGGGCCATCGCACAGACCCACAGACCTCCGAGTTCTTAACCCCCTACGGGGACAGGCGAACTCGGAGGTCTGCTGTCTACGGAGGTCTGTCTGTGAGAATATCCCCTTGCGGCTATCCCCCTGATATGCAATAATAGGCGCACCCGATCATCGATGGAGGCGCGTAATGTTTTCGAGACGTGACAAGGAGCGTAATCCCCGGCGCAGGGCGGCCATGCTGGCGGCAGCGCCCGGCGCGGCGCAGACCGAAATCTACAACCTGCCTGTCGACATCCTCAAAGCCGATCGTCGAACCCCCTGCGAACGACAACCCATACCCGACGACCGGTCCAACCCCGACGGGAAAACCCTGCCGCCGGCAACCCATTGGGCGGCGGCATGACTCCCATCACCCTGCTGCTGGCAATCGGGAGCGTCGCCATCTGTGGGATTGCGGCCGTTTTGCTCGTTGTGCTTGGCCTGCTGGCCTGGCGCAGGTTCAAGCCGCAGCCCGCCGTGACGTGGGTGCTGGTCGAACAACCGCCGCCCCCGCCGCAGCGCGCCCCGGTGGCCTGCGCGCCGGCCGCACAATTGCTCATTAGCTCGCCCCTGGGCAACTTCCCGCCGCTGAACATTCCCCCCAGCGGGCTGACCATTGGACGCACCGCAGACAACCAACTTGCCATCAACGACGTAAAAGCTTCCCGCAGCCATGCGCGCATCGAATGCGTCAACAACGTCTGGTTCGTAATCGACCTGGGGTCGGCGAACGGCACCCTGGTCAACGGCGTCCGCGTGGAACGCCGGGCGCTGCGCCAGGACGACCACATCACGATCGGGCAGACGACGTTGACCTTCCAGGCCCTGTCGCAAGAGTAGGGACATCCCATGATCCCAAGAACAAAAGACCTCCGAGTTCTTAAAGAACTCGGAGGTCTTTGTCTTTGCAACAGGACGTCTGCCCGCCCCCGTAGGGACACGGCGGGACGTGGGATCGTCAAAAACCGCGCATTCCTCCGCTGTGTCCCTGTCTGTCATACAACCGCCCCATCCCGCCACCCTGAAAATCGCGCGAACACCCGGCAGGAGACACCGTAGTATATTTTTAGGAACCGCCGAAGTACGCTAAGGAGTCACCGAAGTACAGTAAGGAACCGCCGAAGTACACTAAGGAGTCACCGAAGTACGATAAGGAACCGCCGAAGTACACTAAGGAGTCACCGAAGTACGGTAAGGGATCATCGAAGTACACTAAGGAGTCACCAAAGTAGAGTAAGGAGTCACCGAAGTACACTAAGGAGTCACCGAAGTACGGTAAGGGATCATCGAAGTACACTAAGGAGTCACCGAAGTACGGTAAGGAGTCACCGAAGTACGGTAAGGAACCATTGAAGTACAGTAAGGAACCACCGTAGTACGGTCAGGAAGGCAAAACCCGTCCATCCCCTGCGGGGACAATCTTATCCCCCGTCCCCCGGAAAACCAACCCCCAGCACACCCCCAGCACCATGATCGCCACCCAAATGCTCCACATATCGCGCTGGATGGTCAGGACGCTGCTTTCGGGGAAGAACGAAAACAATGTCACCGCGCCCAGCGAGAGACCGTCGAGCAGCAGCAGGAACAGCGTGGCATGGATGTAACTGGATGTGCGCCGGATCAACTCAAAGCAAATGAAGCACAGCGGGATGACCAGCAGCACGTAATCGTACGACCAGATATAGGGCGGCAGCAGCACCCCCAGCGCAATTGCCGCGCTGAAAACCGATAAAGGCGTCAGCGTTTCGCGCTTCTTCCACACCAGCCAGGTATACAGACCGACCAGCAGCAAGGCCGCCAAAGCATACAGCCAGGCGGCGCAGGTCAGGTCCCCACCGCAGGCCAGGCGGGTGTAGCTAATGATCGTCGGCTGACTGCCCAGGCGCATATTGAAAAGGTTTTCACTCGCGCCGGCGAACTTCGCCACCCAGCCCACGTCCTGCGCCATGCCGATGCCCAGCAGGGCCAGCCCGCCGCACAGCCCCCCGGCGATCGTCTTCCAGTCGCGGCGCAGCAGCAGCCACAGCCCAATCAGGGCAACAATCGTCAGCAGCGGCGGCTTGAGCGCCATCAAGGCCAGCGCCGCCCCGGCGGCGAAATCCCAACCCCTGCGCTTGAAGTACAACGCCGCCAGCAGGAAGACCAAAAACAACGAGCCAATCGTGCCGGCCAGCAGCATCAAATGGACGTTGCTGTTCAGGATCACGGCGGCCACGATAAACACGGCAAAAAAACGCCGGTTGAGTCCCTCCCAAAACGTACACAATGCAAGAATTACTGCCGCCACCAGGATTTGCGAGAGCAGCCCCCACAGCATGTACGCCTGCCCCATCGGCAGCCGCCCCAGCGGGGCCGTGACCAGCGCCAGCGGCAGGGGATAGGGGAAAATCTGGT
This sequence comes from Anaerolineales bacterium, assembly GCA_049792555.1. Taxonomy (GTDB): domain Bacteria; phylum Chloroflexota; class Anaerolineae; order Anaerolineales; family Villigracilaceae; genus UBA5195. Next base: position 2,294 of record JBARBA010000252.1, on the reverse strand, counting down.
TGGGGATCCAGGTTGCGCCGTTGGCGTGATGGCCCGCCACCCACTCCGCCGATGAATAAGGATGGCCGCCCGACCAGAGCATGTGACCGGAAAGCCAGAAGGTAAAGAAACCGCTGTTGGCGTAATCGACCGAGCGCCCGTTGTCCACCGCCGCGTTATAAAAGAACGGCAGGCAGGCCGCCAAGACCAATATCATCCACCAACGTTTGAAAAGGATTTTGAGACGGTTCATGTCAACTCGCTTCCCAGGTCTGGTACAACCCCAGGCGTCCGCCCGCGCCGTCGGACAAGAAGCTTTCGACCACCCTGAAACCGCTTTCGGCGGCCAGGTCGAGCAGTTCCTGCTCTGAAAAGTGGTGGGCGTAACGCAACCCGTTTCCGCCGCTGCGCCAATCGAGCAGGGCGTCGCCCGGGTCCACGTCCGCGGCTGAAAGGTTGATCCGCTCCCAGGGCTGGATGCGCGCCTTGAGCTTGTCGCTGTTTAAGAACTGCCACTCGGAATGGATGAACCTGCCGCCGGGGGCCAGCAGGTTGCGCGCTTTTTGCAAAATGCCCCGGCGCAAGTCCATGCCGGGAATGTGGTGCAGCACGGCAAAGGCGAAGATCGGGTCGAAGGCTGTGTCCTGAGCCTGTCGAAGGGTCAAAGGTCGAAGGTCAGAGTCCCAGCCGGGAACGGTTAAATCTGCCAGTTGGAATTTGACGGTGAAACCCTGGGGCTGGCGTTCGGCTTCTTTAAGGAGAGGCAGGCTAAAGTCCAGGCCCAGATACGCGCCGCGATGCCCCCGTTCGGCCAGCGCGCGGGCCAGTTGACCGTTGCCGCAGCCCAGGTCCAGGATACATTCCGTCCCCCGTAATTGTGACAAAACCCGATGGACGCCCGGCTGAATGCGTCCGCGCGTGGCCGAGAAAGGCGCGCCAAAATCGGCGTAGAAGAGACGGTTGATGGCCACGAGTTGCGCGGCAATGGCTGAATTCATCATACTAAGGTGACAGTCACCTTTTTGAGCAAACGTGCCACGCACCTTTGCGGGCGCGTGGCACGTATTAGAGTCGCTGCATGTTATCCCAGCATGGTGGGCTTGCGCCCGTACATGCGCCAGGCATAAATGCCCAGGCCGCCGCCCACGAGCAGTAAAACCCCGCCCACGATGCCCAGCAACATATTATCGTCGCCGCCATTCGCGGAACCGTTCCCGGCAGTAGACGCCTGGCTGGATTTCTGCGCGCCAAAGTCAACGTAGACCCGGTCTCCGGCCTTTATTTCGCCCGTTTTGACGTCTCCCTGTTTGACTTCGAGGTTGTAGTTTAACAGTGTGGTGGCGTTGTAACCCGCCGGGGCCGCCACCGAAATCGTATACGTCCCGACCGGCACCTTTGTAAAACAGATCGGGTCGGTTCCGGCCTGGGTGGTGGCGGTCTGCGAATATTGGCCGGACGTGCCGCTGATGCTGACTGCGCCGTTTTCAATGGCAGGCTCGGCGTCCTGGTGCAGGGCGTCGCCGTTCTGGTCGTCATACAGCAGCACGCAAACGTCAATCGAGCCGGGGATGGAAGTGGGCGTGGGCGGACCGGGGGTGGCCGTGGCTGCTGGGCCGTTGCTGGTTGGGGTGCTGCCGCCTCCCGGACCGCCGGTGCCGATGACCAGCGTTTGGCCGGGGATAATCAGGCAATTTGCATCGAGGTTCGCGTTAAGGGCGAGCAATTGTTTGAACGTTATGCCGGTCCGTTGAGCAATCAGGTTGCAGTTATCGCCTTCCTGCACAATATAAATGATACGCCCATCAGGCCCCGGTGTCGGCGTGACAAACCCTGAACCTTGCTGTTGCCCGGCGGCGCGGGCAGTGAGCGTAACACTTGCCAGCAGGAGTAAAGTTAAGATGGTTGCGGTTAAAAGAGTGATATGTTTCATAGCAAAAGAATTATATCATGCAGAAAAAACCCTTTATGCTATGCGACCTGGAATATAAAAACCTTCCTCTTCGGTTACTGAAGAGGAAGGTTCAACATTTGCGTCCGTCTTTAAATCTCACTTCTTATGGCACTTTAATGTAAGTATTGGTATCTACCAGATATTGGCCTTTGCCATTTGTATATTCCACCCAATGAGCACAGGACATCCACAGTGTTTCACCGTGATGGTAGGCCACTGGGGCTCTTACAATAGTAGTTTGACAATGTCACATTAAGATTTCAGCCCCTGAGCGGAGCGCTCCACAGCGCAGTCGAAGGGCGATTGCTGGCAAGATGCCCTTCGACTGCGCCGCGCTGGGGATCGCGCGGCTCCGCTCAGGGTC
>JBARBA010000251.1:0-14091 GCA_049792555.1 Anaerolineales bacterium | reverse complement strand
CACGCAACAACGTCGCTTTCAACCTGGGCATCACCGGGGATATCCCCAGTTCCGTCGCGCTGCTGCGCCAGGGCCGCCTGCTGAAGGTCGATGTTGGGCGTGTCCACAGCGGCCACGCCCGCTGCTGGTTCCTTGAAGCTGCGGCGCTGGGGCTGCTCTCGGACGTTTATCCGCTGGCCGATGATATCCAGCACGGCAAACTGGGGCAACTCGGCGGGCTGCTTTCCACCCTGATCTCGGCCACGCCCTCGCAACTGCGCATCACCCTGGACGGGCATGAACACCTGGAGACCACCGCGCACATGCTGCTGGTCGCCAATATGTCCTTCATCGGGCCGCACTTCCAGATTTCCCCGGATGTCTCCTTCAAGGATGGCCGCCTGGACGTATTTACCTTTTCGGATATGAGCAAACTGGACATGATCTCGTATGCCATGCTCTCGCGTGGCGGCGAGGTGGAAGACGCCGGCATCAAGCATTACCGCGCCAGGCACATCACAATCGACTCAGACCCGCAAATGCCCGTGCTTGCCGACGGCGTCCTGCTGGGGCAGGGTTCGCTGTCCGTCCACGTCCACCCGCGCGCCTTGAGGGTGATGGCCGGCGCGGAACTGACCGGGCAGCCTGCGGTAACGGTGGTGGTCGCTGCCGGGTTGACGCCCAATGAGTAGTACCCTTCCAGAAGCACTGCCCATGTCCCCGCTGGCAACCCATCGCGCTTCCTTTTGGGCTGCCCACCGCCGTCGACCGGCTTTCCTGCTGCTGCTGGTAAGCGGGTTGACGCTGTTTCTCGTCTTTATGCCGGGCGGGACGCGCGCCTCGTTATGGTCGGAACTCGTTGACCAAAGCGGGCTGGCAGCCTTGCTGGCCCTGTTTGCGCTGTTGACCATGTCGCTGATCTGGTCCGCCGGTCAACGCCTGGACGCGCGGGTTTTCAGGCTCTTTAACGTGCGCCGCTACCCCGGCTGGCTGGACAAATTCATGTGGCTGGTGACGCAGCTTGGCAATATGCTGACGGCTTTTGCGGCGGCCATTGTCTTCTTCCTGCTCGATTACCGCGACCTGGCTATCGAAATCGTCCTGGGCACGCTGACGCTCTGGCTGCTGGTGGAGATCATCAAGGCGCTGGCCGACCGCGACCGCCCATTCCTGGCGTTCAAAGATACGCGGGTGGTCGGCTGGCATGAACGCGGCGATTCCTTCCCCAGCGGGCACACCACCCAGATATTTTTCATGGCGACGCTCTTTATCCATCACTTCCATCCTGAAATGGTGGGAGTGGTGGCCCTGTATGCCGTCGCCGCGCTGGTCGGTTTCACGCGCATCTACGTCGGCGCGCACTACCCGCGAGATGTGATCGCCGGGCTGGTGCTCGGGTTGGTCTGGGGGATTCTGGCAACCCTGGTGACTCCCTATTGGCTGGTGCTGCGTTTTTGATATAGTCTGTTCGTTCTTTGCTATAATAGCGTCAGTCAGTCACCATCGGCTGGCAAGGAGAACGATATGTTGCAACAAATTACGATAGAAACGTCAAACGCCAAGCGGCTTAAACCATTGCTAAAATCGGTCATTGCGAACGAATTGTACGATGTTCAGCATGGCATCCAATTGACGCGCGCCAAGCTCAAAGCCTTTGAAAAGCAATATAAAATGAGCACGGCTGAATTTGAGCGTCGTTTCACGCCCGATGACCTGGGCGAAACGCTCGATTTCATTGAGTGGATGGGTGAAATCAAGACCCTGCGCCTGTTGGAAGAAAAGCATGACACTCTGAAAGAAGCCAAAATCGCATGATCAAAGAATACTTTGAGAGCATAAAGACGCTTTTGCGAAACACGTCTCTTGCCCAGCCTCCCAAAGTTACCTATGACCGCCGCGATAAAGAAATCGGCTTCCTGCGCGGGGATTTGATGTTTAAAGACGGCTCACGCCTGCATTTCCGCGAGTTCGTTCGAGCCAAACGGGGACAACCCGTCAATCGTTATATGTACACTTTTCATTACATGCGCGCTGATGGAACTATGCTGTTTCGTTACGATGACGCCGACCATTTCCCCACCGCTGCCTTCCGCGCCACACCACAAACATACCGGCGAAAATGGCGTGCTTGCCAGCCAGCCGCCTGACCTGCAATCTGTGTTGAAAGAAATCCAGGGGCTGATACAGATATAGCAAGGCCGGTTAACCCAAAAGCAAAAGGAGACAGTCACCTTCAAGGTGACTGTCTCCTTTTTTGTACAACCGCCTCCCGTAGGGACACAGCGGGACAATGGATCGTCCAAAACCCGTCAAACCCTCCGCTGTGTCCCGCCCGCCATGCAACCGCCCCCGCCTCCCGTAGGGACACAGCGGGACGATGGATCGTCCAAAACCTGTCAAACCCTCCGCTGTGTCCCGCTGGGTTGCCCAAAACCTCCGTCAATCCCTCCGTTATGTCCCTACTTCGACAAGCCTGTCTCCCCCAACTGGCGGAGACAAAGCTTCCCCGACCGCAGGATGTGGTCGGGGAAGCTTTCGGATAAGATCAGTCAATCAACTGCATATCCCTGGCTGGAACTTCAGCGTACACACGGCAAAGGAAAACGCATGTCATCCGAAATGAAATCCGCCCTGATCAAGACACCTGAAATACACCCCCGGCTGTTGCGCCGGCCCGTTAGCGCCTTCCTCTCGCTGCCGCTGCGTCTCAAAATTACGCTTCCCTACCTGATTGTGGCAATCCTGTTAACCGGCCTGGCCACCTGGGTGGTGACTCAGTCCTTTGTCGCCAGCCTGCAGGAGCGCTTCAACGTTCAATTGGTGGACGGGTTTCAAACCGCCAGCACGCAAGTCTTTCAATCCGAATCCACGGCCCTCATCACCGAACGCGCCATCGCGCGCACCGTCGGCGTGGCCGAAACGGTAACGGCCCGAGACGCCGCCGGCCTGGACGGGCTGGTGCGCCCGCTGGCGGTCAACGCGCATGTGCCCCTGGTGCAGGTGCTGGATGCCTCCGGCGCGCTGCTCTACGGGCTGCGCCAGACTCTGCAAGGCAGCGTGCGCGACGAACCCGCCAATTTTGCGGCCTGGCCTGCGGTGCGCCGCGTGCTGGCCGGCGAAAGTGACAGCCTCGGCGACAAGTTCTCCGGCATTGCCGATGGCCCCGGCGGGCCTGCGCTGTACGTTGCCGGTCCGCTGCTGCTGAACAACCAGCGCGTCGGCGTGGTGCTGGTCGGCTTTCCGTTGAGCGCGCTGCTGCCGCAAATGATCGCCAACTCTCCCGCCCAGGTCACCATCTACCAACCAAACGGGCAGGCCGCGTTCGGTACCTTTCCAACAGGATCGCAAATGCCTGTCTTGGGCGCTGAAACACTGACCGCAGTCAACGCCGCAGGGCTTCACCCCCTGCAAAACCGCCTTTGGACCCTGAACGCGAACGAATACAACGAAGCCATCGGCCCCCTGTTGGTGCGCGGGCAGCCCAGCGGTTGGGCAATCGCGGTGGCGCTGCCGCGCGCGCTCATCACCAGCAGCGCGCGGATTAGTCCGGAGCAATTGGCGGTGGCCTTTGCGTTAGCGGTGCTGGCGGTGATCGCATTGGGCGTCCTGGTCGCAAAAGTCATTGCCATCCCGGTCTTCGAATTGGTGAACGCCTCCACACGGGTGGCCGGGGGTGACCTGAATGCCAGCGTGCCGGAGCAGGCCCGGGATGAAATCGGCCTGTTGAGTCGCCAGTTCAACCACATGGTAACGCAACTGCGCCAGCGCGAATTCATGCGCGATTTGTTTGGTCGCATGGTCTCAGAAGAAGTCAGCGAAGCGGTATTGCACGGCCATGCGGTGCAATTGGGCGGCGACCTAAAGACCGTCAGCGTGTTATTCACCGACCTGCGTCTATTCACGGCATTTTCTGAAGAACACAAGCCGAAGGAAGTGGTGGAAATGCTAAACGCCTACCTCGGCATTGTCAACAGCGCGGTGCGCGAGGCCGGCGGCATGATCAACAAGTTCGGCGGCGACAGCGCCATGGCCATCTTTGGAGCGCCGGTGAAACTGGAACCAAGCGAGACTGTGCGCCGGGCGCTGCGCGCTGCCCTTTCGATCCGCATCCATATCATCGAGGCCAATGCCCGCCGTGTGCAGGCCGGCCTGGAATTGCTAAACATCGGCATCGGCATCAACACGGGAGAGGTCATCACGGGCAACGTCGGCGCGGAGGATCGCTTTGAATATACGGTGATCGGCGATACGGTCAACGTGGCGGCGCGTATGCAGAGCCTGTCCGGTCAATTCGCAGACAGTAATATTTTCATTAGCGAAGCAACCTACGAAGCTTCCACCGAACGGGCGCGCTTGCTGGTTACCGACCAGGGCACGGTAGCGCTCAGAGGCAGGACCGAATTGGTGCATATCTACAACCTCGTTGGGATGCGCCTGGCCGAAGCCTTGCCAAACACACCGACTGGAAGTTCCACGCGCAGAGATGAAGTGCCGCGCCGCGACGCATTCGAAGCAGCCTACCTGTACTGTCGCGGGTTTGACCCAACAACGATTGCAACCACCAAGAAATTGCCGCTCGACTCGGTGTTGTCGTGGATCAAGGAGGCTGCCTCGCGCTTCGAGCGCTCCAAACGGGAGCTATCCCTGGAGTTCGACTTGACCGAGATGGAATTGCAGCGTCTTTACAACGCAGACCGCGGCGACCTGCCGGCTGCCCACTACCCGGAAATGGATAGGCAAACCTCATGAACATGCGACGTGAAGCAACGTTATGGAGCGTGGTGATTACTGCGGCCATCGCCCTGGGATTGGTCGTGGTCTGGGCCGCGATAGCGCTGGCTTTTAGCCAGCCGGAGCTTGCGCCGCTCTATTTTTCTGCGGCCCCTTACCGCCAGGACGATTACAGCGCCGAGAGCGTGAATGCCGCGCGTCTCAACCCACTCGACCCGGCTTTGGTGCAGGAGGTCATACGCGATGACCAGGCGCGCGCCGCTCTTGCGCCCAATGCCACACATCCCACGCCGGTGGACTGGCCCAGCCAGACAGCCGTTCCGCGAAAGCCAACCACCACGTCCCGTCCATGGTCAACGAATACGTCCGGGCCAGCGCCGACGAACACATCCAGGCCAGCGCCGACCAACACGTCTGTGCCAGCGCCGACGAATACGTCCATACCCGCGCCGACCAACACGTCTGTGCCAGCGCCGACGAATACATCCATCCCTGCGGCGACCGGCACGTCCAGGCCAGCGCTGACGAATACATCCATACCTGCGCCGACCGGCACGTCCAAGCCAGCGCCGACGAGTACATCCGTACCCGCGCTGACGAAAATACCCCCGCCGACGAAAGTACCCCCGCCGACGAAAGTACCTCCACCGACGAAAGTACCTCCACCGACAATAGCACCTCCGCCAACAATAGCACCTCCACCGACGAGAGAACCCCGACTTACAAAAGAGCCTAAGCCAACGAAAATACCCCAACCAACGAAAGCGCCACACGACCAACCTCATTCCATCCTGACTCGTCAAGTCTGGCCGGGAGAACTTGTCACCCATGACTCAGTTCGACAAGCCCAAGCGCGAGGCGTCTTCCTACCATACAGACTGTGGCAGCTTTTATAAAACCTGACACGTACAAACCTCCCCCTCAAGTTACCGGGGACGACAGATTATTCCATTGACCCATCAAAAAGGAGATCATCCATGAAAATTAAAAATATTCTTGTTATGCTGGTATTGCTGCTGGTTGCCTGCAACGCGCCCGCCCCCCAACTCCTCCAGGCCATGCCCACACAGCCTGCTGTACTGCTTCCCGCTACGGGCATACGCTATCACTTTGTCACCAACCATCTGTTGATACCGGCCACCCAGGAGCAAACGCAGGCTTACGGGCTGAACATTGACGGCGACCCGCAGCAAAAGTCTGAAAACCTGTTCGGCAACCTGCTGACCATGCTCGTCGCCGCAGCCCCCGGCCTTGAACTGCAAGCGACCATCGACCAGGCCGTCAATGCCGGTCAGATCGTCACCCTGCACGTCTTGCATGCCAATAGCCTGGTGAACGACCCGAACGCCTCGTGGTCGATCTTCCTGGGACAAACGGCCCCGTCTGCGCCCCGTTTCAACGGCGCGGACAAATTCACGATTGATCCCGCTGCGCCCACCAATTCGCTAATTGCCGGCCCAATGGTAAACGGCCACTTCTCGGGCGGAATCGGCGCGGTGCGCATCCAGATGGTCATCCTGGGGGCGCCGGTGGTGGTCAACCTGATCGGCGTGCGCGTCGAAGCCGACGTCACCGAAAAAGGCTGCATCAACGGCAAACTGGGCGGCGGCATCACCGCCGAAGAGTTCCGCAGCCAGATTCTCCCGGCGCTGGCCGACGGCCTGAACCGCATCATCAAAGCCAACAAGACGGCGGCAACCACCATCCTGCAAGTTTTCGATGCCGACCGGAATGGCGTCATCTCCCCGGCTGAGATCGGGGACAACCTGGTGCTGAAACTGGCGCTCTCCCCCGACCTGGACCTGCTGGATGCCTCCGGTAAATTCAACCCGCGCCAGGACGGCGTGAAAGACTCGATGTCCATCGGCCTGGGCTTTGCCTGCGTCCCGGCCATCTTCACTGCGCCCGGCGACTAAACCACCTACTTTCTTCTTTCCTCTGTTGGGGCACAGCGGGACGGATGATCGTCAAAAACTATCCATTCCTCCGCTGTGTCCCTACTTGCCTGCTTGCACGCCAACCCCATCACTTCGACAAGCTCAGTGCAAGCTTGTATCCCCCAACTGGCGAAGACAAACATTCCTTAACTCGACGATACGGCTGGATAATATTTGTCGTACAATTAAAGGGCAAACACTTGTCCCAAAAACGTTTTTGACGAATACACATTGGCAAGCTGGTTCCAACGATTCATATCATACGAGGAAATATCAACATGAACGCTCTAAATCGTGACAGAAGTTTATTGTATCCGCTGGCAGGTGGGATCGATTTACAATCCATCATGCGTCAGGTCTATATCTGGATGTGCATGGGACTGCTGCTCACTGCCGCCGTTGCCTATCTCACGGTGAACACGCCGCTGATCGACCTGGCCGCAAACCCGATGATCTTGCTGGTGGCAGTCATCGCCGAATTTGGCCTGGTGTTGGGGATCAGTTGGGGCTTCAACCGGCTTTCTTCGGGCGTGGCTGCAACACTATTCTTCACGTACGCCGCCCTGAACGGGTTCACGCTCTCCATGGTGTTGCTGGTCTTCAGTCTTGGATCTGTTTTTGCGGCATTTGTAGCGACCGCCGCATTGTTCGGAGCCATGACGATCATCGGCTACACCACCAAGATGGATTTGTCTAAAATGGGCACGTTCCTGATGATGGGCGTCATTGGGCTGATGATTGCAATGGTGGTCAACATGTTCATCAGCAGCGGCCCGCTGGATATGATCATCAGCATTGCGGGTGTGCTGATCTTCACCGCCTTAACCGCCTATGACACGCAGCGCATTGGCCGTATGGCCGCAGGAATGGGCGCAAATGACGGCGAGGCCGCCGCGAAATTAGGCATCTTCGGCGCACTCAGACTCTACCTGGACTTCATCAACATGTTCCTCTTCATGCTGCGGCTGTTTGGCCGCCGTCGTTAAAACCATATTGAAGGACTGATATAGGTGCCCAGAAAAATTCTTTCCAATCGTTATCCACAGATTACTCAGATTGGCGCAGATAAACCTAAAAAATCTGCGAAAATCGGCGAAATCTGTGGAAAAAACTTTTCTGGAGAACTATACAGATATAGCGATGCCGATTAACCCAAGAGCCAGCCACCTTGCCCCACTCCGTTTCGGGGGTGCTTCGCAAAGGTGACTGGCTCCTTTTTGGGCGCATCGCGCATTCTTCACAAAACCTGCGCCAAAACAGGTCTTTTGAATCACAACCCCAATTCGCTTTGTGTGCCATCTTGGCGTTTGATACGCTCGGCTTTTTTATAGCCGCGCTGCGAGGGCGGCATTTGCACTTCTGCGCCGTCCAGCAGTTGGTCGATGGTCAGGATTTGTATCCTGGGGTATTTCTTTTGCCACAACTCGGACGTATACCAACCTGCCGAGAAAGCTTCTTCGTTCATATCTTTAGTGGCGGGTTCAAGCGTGATAAAAATCCCCAATGCGGCATCCTCGCGTTGCACCGTCCCAACCAGGTCGCGGATTTGGCTGGAGCTGACATGCCCACTCTTGACCTGCACGAGTGCGCTTTTCATATTGCTTTTGGCGTCATCCAGAAAAGCAATCACACCATCGATGCCTTTATCTGCGCCTTTTTTACCCTGTTTCGAGCCTTCTTCGCCGCCCAGGGGCTTCGCATCGATCAGCGACAGCGCCCAAAACTGGAATTGATAGCGGTTGTCTTGCGCCAATTGTTTTGCGGATGCCAGGTCTTGCGGCTCGCCGATCACCTGATAATCCTTGCCTGCCTTGGTGTCGAAGCTGTTCAACAAGCGGAACTTCATCAGCGCAATCGAAAGATGCGTAATGTCAATCCCGATCCATTTACGGTTAAGCTTTTGCGCGGCCACCACTGCCGTGCCGCAGCCACAGAACGGGTCCAACACAACATCGCCTTCGTTGCTGGAGGCTTGAATGATGCGCTCCAAAAGCGCCAGCGGCTTTTGCGTAGGATACCCAAGCCGTTCCTGCGCTTGCGAATTAAGCGGCGGAATGTCACTCCAAATATCTCCGATGGGTTTTCCACGTTGCTCGTCAAGATATCTTTTATATCTTGGAACTGACCCTGGGCTGGGTTGAATTACTAAGCCAGCCTCGTATGCGGCTTGCATTCTTTCCTGTGTCCATCTCCATACTTTCGTTACACCTAGAAACTCATAAGTTAAATTTGGACGGTCAGGATTAGGGTTTATCAAATTATCAAGTTGATACAATCTTCCATCCGGGTCGCTATGGGAATATTTTCCTTTGGTCTTTTCATCCAAGTTATAAATATCATAAGGCTGAAACATGACATCTGAGTTGTAGATAGCATCTATTGTTTTCTGATAACAAAGAATGACATCATGGTTGTTAGGTAAATTACGGCTGGTAAGGGCTTTCGCTAAAGTTCGCTGCCAAATAATCTCATTTCTGAAATTCTCTGTCCCTAAAATCGTATCCAATACAATTTTGAGATAATGGCTGGCGGTTGGGTCGCAATGCAAATAGATACTCCCGGTTGGCTTTAGCACGCGGCGCAATTCAATCAAGCGGGCAGTCATCATCACCAGGTAAGCCATCAGGGGATTCGGGCCGATAAAACCGTGCATGGCGCTGATCATCTTTGCCGCATTGACAGGCGCATTCTCCACCAAATCCTGATAGGTGAACGAGGCGCTTTCGTCCCAATTCCAGGTATCTGCAAACGCCATAATTTGCGCGCGCGCTTCCCTGCCGCTTTCATCTTTCAAAGGCACGTTATAAGCGCGCTGGCTGTTGAAAGGCGGGTCGAGATACACCAAATCCACGCTTTCATTGGGGATATGTTCGCGCAAGATCGGCAGGTTGTCGCCGTAAAACAGGGTGTTACTTGTCCCCGTCAGGGGATGGGTAATAGGTTTCATATAATTTCTCGTTTCGATTGCCTTTGTCTGCACCGCCCACAGGGGGCACTTCGACAAACTCAGTACAAGCCTTCGGCTCAACACAGGTGTGCGCGCAAGTCGCGTTCCTGGACAAGTATACAGGAAATTTGCATATTCGAGTCAAACGAGAATTAAAAAACGTTGGGCGTTGGCCTCCACAGCCCAACGCCCAATTTAATATTGATCTTTGTCTCGAATGTATCGCCAACCATCTCAATCCCCCACAAAACGCATGAAAACCTGGTTGCCCAGCAGCCGCCCGTATTCGCTCAGGCGCAGGGCGTCACCGGCCCATTCGAGCAGGCGCAGGTTGAGCAATTCGGTGATTTCTTTGCCGAAGACGTCCGTCAACTGCGCGCCAAAGCGCGCGTGAAACCCGGCAGCCGAAACGCCTTCGACCGTCAGGCGCAGGCCGGTGATCATGGTTTCCTGCATGTCGTCGCGCAGGCTGTTTTTGTGCTGGTTGACGGCGGCGGGGGTCAGGGGGAAAGGCAGGGTGGCAGGCTGGGGGTTGGCAAGGCGCTCGATGTAGGTTTTGATGCGCAGCACGTTCGAATAACGCACCCCCGCCGCGTATCCGTGCGCGCCCGCGCCAAAACCCAGGTAATCGAGATTGCGCCAGTATTGCAGGTTGTGTTTACAAGCGAAGGATGAATTCGCATCGGTTTCTTCATCTTTCATCCTTCCGCTTTCATCCTTCGTCAAACGCGCCCAATTCGAAATTTCATACTGAAGATAACCGTTCGCCGCCAGGAACGCCGACGACCACTCGTACATATCCGCCGCCAGGTCGGGGTCAGGCAGCGGCAGCAGGCCGCGGCTGGCCCAGCGCCCGAAGGGCGTGCCATGCTCCAGCGTCAGCGCGTAAAGCGAGAGATGCTCCGGGCGCAGGGCAACGGCGCGCTTAACGGTGGTCTGCCAGGTGGGCAGCGTCTGTTCGGGCAGGCCGTAGATCAAATCCAGGTTGAGGTTGTCGAAGCCAGCCTGGCGCGCCCATTGGACGGCCTCGATCACGTCCACAAAGGTGTGGATTCGTTCCAACATGCGCAACTCTTCGGTGTTGGCCGATTGCATCCCGAAGCTGACGCGGTTCATGCCCGCCCGACGCAGGCGCAGCAGGCCATCCGCCGAAACGGTTCCGGGATTGGCTTCGAAGGTCAGCTCGGCAGCGGGAGAAAGCTCAAAGTACGCCGCAAGCGTTTCGAGAATGGATTCAAAATGGGAGGGGGTCAAAAGCGAAGGCGTGCCGCCGCCAAAGAAAACGGTCGCCGCGCTGCGGGTGGGAGCGTTCTGCCCCGCAGCTTTGATCTCGTTCCGAAGGGCGTCCACATAGGCTGGAATCAGGCCCTCCTGTCCGGCGTAGGTGTTGAAGTCGCAGTAGGCGCAGCGATGGACGCAAAATGGGATGTGCAGATAAATGGAAAACATGCAAAGATTATAGCCGAATGAGCCGAAACAGGATATAATAAGACAAGTATTGTCCTATTTACAATCCTGAACAAGTGGTTTTTGCATGATTGAAAGAACCACCCCCACAAAAAAGGCCAGGTCCTATGAAAAAAATCTTTGTATCGGCAACAATGATCGTTATTCTCGGGCTGGCGCTTGCCGCCAACAACAATGCTATTGCAGCATCGAATGCCACAGGCGCAGACGCGCCCCCGCAACAAAGCGTGTGTACGGGCGGCGGCATCGTCCTGACCTGCACGCCCACGCCGACCCCAACGAAACAGGTCGCCAGCACAGTCACACTCACCCTCACCCATCCGATCCTGTGTTCATCGACCGCCGGCAACCTTGTTACTTGCACACCCACGCGCACCCCAACCAAAAAAATCGCGCCCACGCGCACCCCAACAAAGAGATTCACGCCCACCCGCACACCGATCAAAAAAATCACCCGCACGCCCACCCGCACATCGACCCCGACGAAGCGCTTCACCCGCACGCCCACCCGCACACCCACGCTTACACCGACCCTGACGAAACGCTTCACCCGTACTCCCACGCTTACACCGACCCCGACGAAACGCTTCACCCGTACTCCCACCGTCACGCCCACGAAACTGATGCCGTGTTCACCCATCGCCGGCGCCCCCACCTGCACGCCCACACCGACCCTGACGAAACAATTCACCATCACTCCAACCCTCACGCCTACGAAACTAATGCCGTGCTCATCCACCGCCAACGCCCCCACCTGCACGCCCACACCTACTTTAACGCCTACTGAGACAGAGACGCCTACGCCCACGCAAAGGCCAACATTTACGCCCACTGACACAGATACGCCCACCCCTACAGATACTCCCTCGTGCATATCCGCCGTTGGCTCCCCATGCACCCCCACTCCTACAGATACCCCCTCGTGCATATCCTCCACCGGCTCCGCATGCACGCCCACCCCGACAGATACACCCTCGTGCATATCCGCCACCGGCGCCCCATGCACATCCACCCCTACAGATACCCCCACAATATCGTGTTCATCCACCGCCGTTCCCCCCATCTGCACGCCCACCAGCACCATCACGCCTACTGACACGGATACGCCTACATTCACGTTAACACCTACCGATACAGACACGCCCATGCCCACGTTAACGCCCACCGACACCCCCACGCCCACGTTAACTCCCACCGACACCCCCACGCCCACGTTCACACCCACGCCAACATCCACCCCTACGGCTACGGTAACGCCTACTCCGACGGTATGCACAAACCCGATATTTTGCCCTCCGCCTCAATAATCCAGGTACCGGTCTTGCAAAACCATCCAAACAGGCGAGTCTCTTTTTTACGAGAGACTCGCCTGCTCATTAAATAACAGATATTCAAGGGGCGTTTCGACTATATCCTGGCCTGCGGCGGCGCGCGCAAATGGGGGCGAATGCGCACACAGATTATGACAGCAATTCAATATGGTAGATAAGAACTCGCTTTTAGAGTTGGTAGTGGCAACTTCAGTCGCTTTTTCAACCAGGAAGCGACTGAAGTCGCTACTACGAAATCCACATTGAGAATCGCTGCGGATTATGGTCGACGGCTTTTGAATCGGATACAATATAGCGCATCTTGTCCTATTCAACCACCAGCCACCCCAAAGGAGACGCGCAATGACTGCTTCAACTTTCACTCCCACCCTGCGCCAGCAAGTGAGCCTCAGCTTCGCTTATCTCGCTTACTCGGGCGAAGATTTGATCGGCGACCCGGCCGTACCGGCGCAAATCCTTGAGACCATCAACCGGTCCATGCCCGGAATTCCCCCACTGCTCGATGCAAACAAGCGTGTGGATTGGCGAGTGGTCTGGGGCCCGTCCAGTTACACCTTTCCCCATGCGAAATACCAGGACAATATGATGTTCGTCGCGCAGCAAGTTTCCAAGCCTGCCAACTACGTCGTGGCCGTGCGCGGGACAAATGCCCGGGCAGTATGGGATTGGGTTGAAGAAGACCTCGAAGTCTGGACAAAGTCGCCCTGGAAAACGCCGCAGGGGGTGGCCGTGCAAGGCTCGCCGATGATTTCCAATGCAACCCAGGATGGCATCAATGTGCTCTTGAACGACCTGATACCCATTGAAGGCATGCCGGGGTATCCCGATGATATTACTGCGTTCCTCGGCAGTCTGGCTGCTTCGGGCAAGGTCAACCTGCTTTTTACCGGACACAGCCTGGGCGGTGCGCTTGCGCCGACCCTGGCACTGTGGTTCAAGCAGTCGCAAAATCTTGCCGATGGCTGGGACCCGCAGGGCAACGCCAGCGCCTCAACCGTATCTTTTGCCGGCCCAACGGCCGGCAACCGGGATTTTGCCAACTTTTTCAATGCGCAGTTAGGCGGGGCTTACGATCGCATCTACAATACCCTGGACATTGTGCCGCATGCCTGGGAAGAAGCCACATTGGATGAATTACCAGGTATTTACAGTCCTGAAATCCGTATGCCCCTGGCTGAAAAGTTGCTCGTGAATTTCATCAAGCTCACCGTAAAAGGTTATGTGCAAATCGGCGCGGGCGACCCAATCACTTGGACAATCCAGCCAACAGACAAGTCCTCCTACCTGGAACAGGCTGAAATCCAGCATAACAATGCTTATCCAAACCTGCTGCAAGTGCCTGAACTGTTGAAATACTAAAAGGAACAACGCGCAATCCCGAGGAACCATGAACCCCCGCATCCGCACCCTGATCGACTCGCTGCAATTGCAGCCGCACCCCGAAGGCGGCTATTACCGTGAAATCTTCCGCTCCGAACACATGGTCGGCGCCGACGAAAACCGCGCCGGGCGCAAGGCGCTGACGGCCATCTACTTCCTGCTCGAAGCCGGGCAGTGCAGCCGCTGGCATCGCGTCCTTTCGGATGAAGTCTGGAGCCACCTTGAAGGAGATGTTTTGGAACTTTGCTGCTTCGACGCGGCCTCCGCGCAACTGACCATCTCGCGGCTGGGGCCTTATGCCCCCGAAACAGAACCGACC
>JBARBA010000250.1:0-9919 GCA_049792555.1 Anaerolineales bacterium | reverse complement strand
ATTGAAATGATACCAAAATTTCAAATACAGGCCCTTCGATAGGGTTTTGACACCGTCCTGCGTCCGGTGCATACATGCCTTGGGGGGCGAGGGGGGGCTGGCGCATGCAGATGAACGCTCAACCTGTTAGTTCAACCCGATGGTTCACCTGTACCTGCGGTACCGCCGCAGGCAGGATAAGCGGCAAGAGCGGCGACGATTTGGTGGACAAGCGAACGTCGACCACTCGGACGACCCGCTGTCTTGAGATGGTAGGTTGAGCCGGTGGGCTGAGTTTATGCCCGTAGGGTAAACCCTGTTGAAGGGCGGTAGCTTGATCGCCCAGATCAAGGTGACAGGCCCTTAGCTGGACTTACCGTCATAGTAAACCATCGGGCCTTCGGGGTTTCCCCTGAGAGACATATACCACGGTAATTTCCAGGGATGCTACAAAAATCCATTTCAGGTATGCAATGACTATTTTTGGTCCAAACCATGCGATTCGCACACTGGTCGATCTTCTCAGGTGGCGAGCGCGAGAAGATGCCAGGCGATTGGCCTATGTTTTTGTGGCCGGAGGAGCCGACACCGCCCGGCTGACCTACGAAGATTTGGACCGCCGGTCGCGCGCGATAGGCGGTTTTCTGCAAAGCCTGGGGGGAACCGGCTCGCGGGTTCTGCTGCTCTACCCGCCAGGGTTGGACTACATTGCGGCGTTCTTCGGTTGTTTATATGCCGGGGCAGTGGCGATCCCGTCCTACCCGCCGCGCCTCAACCGGCCGGACGCGCGTTTGCAGGGGATTGTGAGCGATTCGCAGGCTGGCATTGCCCTGACCCTTCCGACCATTCGCGCCGGTCTCGAACGTCGTTTTGAGCATACCCCTGATCTGGCAGCAGTGCGTTGGGAAGTAACCGATCAGGTCGATGATGCGTGGGGGAAGAAGTGGCGCGCCCCGGATGTTTCGGGCGATACCCTGGCGTTTTTGCAATACACATCCGGCTCGACCAGCGCGCCAAAAGGGGTGATGGTAACGCATGACAACATCATGCACAACGAGCGCATGATCCAGCAAGGTTTCGAGCATACCGAGGAGAGCGTCATCGCCGGCTGGCTGCCGATTTATCACGATATGGGGCTAATCGGGAATGTGATACAGCCGCTTTACGTGGGCGCGCCTTGTTACCTGATGTCGCCCACCGAGTTTTTGCAAAACCCCTATCGCTGGCTTAAATTACTCTCGGATACCCATGCACACACCAGCGGCGGGCCGAACTTTGCCTACGACCTGTGTGTGGACAAGGTCACGCCTGAGCAGCGGCAGACGCTGGACCTGAGTCATTGGCAGGTGGCCTTCAACGGTTCGGAACCTGTGCGGGCGCAAACGCTCGAACGTTTTGGCGAGACTTTCGCGCCTTGTGGTTTCAGACCGGAAGCGTTTTACCCCTGCTATGGGCTGGCCGAGGCGACGTTGTTCGTCAGCGGCAGGAAGCGCAGCCTGGAGCCGATCCGGGTGGCTTCGCTGGATGCGGATGCGCTGGCGCAGGACCGGGTGGAAGCGGCGGCCACGGACGATGCGAAAGCGCGCAAATTAGTGAGCAATGGGGGTGGTTGGTTGGATGAAGAAATCTTGATTGTCAACCCAGGGAAATCGATCCGCTGCGCCCCCGGCGAAGTGGGGGAAATCTGGCTCGGAGGGCCGCACGTGGCCCAGGGCTATTGGCAGCGTCCCGAAGTGAACCGGGCGGCCTTTGGGGCCAGGCTGGCTGACCGGTCCTACCTGCGCACCGGCGACCTGGGATTTTTGCAAGATGGCGAACTGTTTATCACAGGCCGCAGTAAAGACCTGATCATCTTACGAGGGCGCAACCACTATCCACAAGATATCGAATTGACAGTCGAGCAGGCGCACCCGGCCCTGCAATTGGGGGGCGGCGCGGCTTTTACGGTGGAAGTGGAAGGCGAGGAACAACTGGTGGTGGTGTGTGAAGCGCAGCGCGCCAGCCGCAACGTGGATGTGGATGAAGTGGCGCAGGCCGTCCGCCAGGCCGTCAGCGAGACGCACGAACTGCAAACCTATGCGGTGGTGTTGCTGCGACCGATGAGTGTGCCCAAGACCTCCAGCGGGAAAATCCAGCGCCACCTGTGCCGCGCCCGCTTTTTGGATGGCAGCCTGGAAGTGGTTGGCAGCAGCCTTCAGAGCGCCGCGCCTGCCGTCGAACCGGAAAAACTCACCCGCGCGGCGCTGCTGGGACTGAGCGGTGATGAGCGTCGGGCCAGGCTGGAGGAATACCTGGGCGGGCAGGTATGCCATATACTGCGCGCCCGTTCGGTGGGGCGGGAGCAGCCGTTGGTGACTTTGGGAATCGATTCGCTGCTGGCCGTCGAACTGCAAAACATCCTGGCGGCGGGGCTGGGGGTGGATATCCCGGCAACGGATTTTCTGGATGGCCTCAGCGTGGCCCAACTGGCCGAGCGTATCCTGGAGCAGGTCGACAGCCCGAAGGGAGAGGCAACTTTCGAAACGGCGATCCGGCCCCAGGTCCAGGATGGGGATTGGCCGCTTTCTTTCGAGCAAGAGCGGCTGTGGCAACTGGAGCGCCTGGCGTCCGGCAATCCGGCTTACCATATTCCTTACGCAATACGTTTGCGCGGCCCATTGGATTGCGATTTGTTAGAGCAAAGCCTTAACGAGATCATCCGTCGCCATGCGGCGCTGCGGGCGACCTTCCCGATGGTCAAGGGAAACGTCCGGCAAATGATTGCGCCGACCCTGGCGCTGAAGATGACGCCGGTGGATTTGCGCTCGTTGCCCAAGGCCGAACAGGATGCGCAACTGCGGGCGCAGGTGGCGGAAATTGTCCGGCGGCCGTTCGACCTGACCAACGGGCCGCTGCTGCGGGCGGCGCTGTTCCGCCTGGGGGCAGGCGAACACGTGTTGGTATTGGTCCTGCACCATACAGTCTCTGATATTACTTCGCTGGCGATTCTCTTGCGTGAGTTGGCCGGCATCTATGGCGGCGCGGCGGCGCTCCCCGAACTTGCGATCCAGTACGGCGATTTTGCCGGTTGGCAACGCGAGCATTCGACGACTGCCCACCTGGATTACTGGAAAGCGCAATTGGCAGGTATGCCGCAAAAGCCGTGGCTGCCCACCGATCGGCCTCGCCCAACCGGGACGGGGCGAGGCAAGCCGGATTCCCGCAGCGCGCAGCACAGCTTTACGCTCCCCGCCGGGATGGCTGCGTCTTTGCGGGCGTGGAGCCGCCAGGAAGGGGCCACCCCGTTTACCACGCTGCTGGCCGCTTTTTACGCCCTGCTCCAGCGCTACAGCGGGCAGACCGATCTATGTGTCGGGGTTCCCACCCAGGGGCGTTGGCAGCCCGAAACGCAAAACCTGATCGGTTTCTTTGCCTATCCGCTGGCCCTGCGGCTGGATGCGTCGGGCGACCCGACTTTTCGGCAATTGTTGGGACGGGTGCGTGTCCTGTTGCGCGATGCTTATGCCCACCAATCGGCGCCATTCACCCGGGTGGCGCAGGCCGTTTCGGACGGGCGCGCCAAAAATAGCGCGCCGCTCTTCCCGGTGATGTTCAGCCTGGTGAGAACGCCGCTGGATGGTGTGGAAATCCCCGGGTTGAGCCTGGAAGCGCTGAACATCGACGATGCGGCGACCGATTTCGAGTGGTTCCTGACGCTTGTCGAAGAAACGGACGGCGCACTGCATGGGCAGTGGGTCTACAACACGGAGCTTTTCACAGCCGGCGCGATTTCGTCCCTGACGGAAGCTTTTGAAGGGTTGCTGGCGGAATGCCTGGAGCAGCCTGATACCGCCCTTGCCCAGGTTGCCTGGCCGGCCGCGCTTGCTCCCAAGCCAGCGGCGCAGGATTCAACACACGAAACTTCTGCCCCAGTTCGCCAGGTTTTGGCCGTCGCGGCCAGTTTTACCGCAGAACCACTGACCGAGTCTTTGAACTTTTGGGCCAAAAAACTTGGCTTGCCGTTGCAGGTTGCCTTTGCGCCGTACAACCAGGTCTTTCAACAACTGCTCGATCCGGTCAGTCTTTTGGGCAAAAACGCACAGGGAGCCAACCTGGTTTTGCTGCGCTTCGAAGATTGGCTGCGCTTTGACGAACGCTACCATGCGGAGGCTGGGCTTTCAGAAATCAACCTGGTTGTGTTGGAAAAAAATCTGGAAGCGTTTGTCTCTGCATTGAAGGCTGCCGCCAACCGGTCGAAAGTACCCTGTTTTGTTGTGATTTGTCCACCGTCGTTGCGTTTGTCGAAGGATGCCAATTACCTCTCTTTTTATCAGCGTTGGGAGCGCGTTCAGGCAGCGCTCGAACCGATGGATGGTTTGTATTTCATCTCGATGGAAGAGATGGCAGCGCGTTACCCTGTGGAAAATTATGCCGACCCGCAGGCCGATAAATTGGGGCACATCCCCTATACAACCCTGTTTTTCACTGCGCTGGGGACGATGGTGATGCGCAAATTTCATGCGTCGCAGCGACCTCCCTATAAAGTGATTGTGCTGGATTGCGATCAGACCCTTTGGAAAGGTGTGTGCGGCGAAGATGGCTGGAATGGGATTGCAATCACCCCACAACACCGGGCGTTGCAAGAGTTTATGTTGGCCCAGCGCGAGGCCGGTATGTTGTTGTGTCTGTGCAGCAAAAACGATGAAACGGATGTATGGAATGTCTTTGACCGGCGCAGCGATATGCTCTTGAACCGTCAGCATCTGGTAGCCTGGCGCATCAACTGGCAGCCTAAATCGGAGAATATCCGCAGCCTGGCAGATGAACTCGGTTTGGGGCTGGACAGCTTTATCTTTGTGGACGACAACCCGCTGGAATGCGCCGACTTGCGCGCCCGCTGCCCACAGGTGGCTACATTGCAGCTTCCTGATGAAATCGAGCGCATCCCGCGATTTTTGAACAACGTATGGGCTTTCGATCATCTCAAAGTCACGGAAGCTGACCGAAATCGCAGCGAGCAATACCGTCAAAACGCCGAACGAGAGCGGCTGCGACAGGATGCTCCCACGCTGGATGATTTCCTGGCGTCCCTGGAGTTATGCGTGGAGATCGGCGAGATGACGTCCGAACAGACCGAGCGGGTGGCCCAACTGACGCAGCGCACCAACCAATTCAACACCACCACCATTCGGCGCGGCGCCCATGAGATAACGACCCTGCGGCAGTCGGGGGCGTTGGAGTGCCTGACGGTGCAGGTGCGTGACCGTTTTGGCGATTATGGCCTGGTGGGAGTGATGCTGTTCGAGCAGCGCGCCGGGCATCTGTGGGTGGATACGTTCCTTTTGAGCTGCCGCGTGCTCGGGCGAGGGGTCGAACACAAGATGCTGTTGCGGCTTGGCGAGATCGCTCAAGCCATCGATGCAAGTTCGGTCGAAATCCCCTACCGGCCCACTTCAAAGAACCAACCCGTTTTGGATTTCCTAAATTCGGTCGATGCGAAATATTGCGTCGAAGACCATGAAGGTTTTATTTTCCGTATCCAAACGACCGCAATTTTAAGCAATAATCCCAAAGAACCATCATTCTAAAACAAAACAGGAGCTTACTATGACTGAAGAAAAACACAATTTGTCCGATTTTGGGAACTTCACCGGTGATTTAGCCGATCTGGAGCAAATACAGGCCGCTGTTAATGCTCAAAAACACGCGCGGCCTCTCCTGGAAACGCCGTATGCGCCGGCGCAAACCCCAATGGAGAAGGAGTTGGTCGAAATCTGGTCTGATTTGCTGGGGATGAATCAGGTTGGGGTCAACGATAATTTCTTCGATCTCGGCGGTCATTCGTTACTGGTAACCCAACTGCTCTCGCGGATTTACGACACTTTCCATGTTGAGTTGCCAATCGAAACCTTGTTTGACGCCGCACCGACGGTTACCGAACTGGCGCGCGCAATCACCCAACAACAAATCGACCAGGCAGACCCGGATGAACTGGCTGCTGAATTGGATGCATTGAGCGGTTTATCGGAAGATGAAATTCGAGCTTTGCTCTCCGAGGACGACTGATCGGGCGACTTCTATCCTATGGCAAACATCCTTTTAACTACTCACGGAACGTATGGCGATTTATTCCCTTTTTTACGATTTGGAAAAACGTTAAAGGAACGCGGGCATGCTGTAACGTTGGTTACCCATTGTGTTTTTGCTGAACACGCTGCCCGGGCGGGGTTGGAATTTGCTGCAATCGACACGCCAGAAGAACACGACCAAATGGTTAAATACAACGATTTGTTATTAAGCCCATTGAGAAACCCAGGAGCGTTAAGAGCTTACCATAAAGAATATAATTTCGTTCAGAGGATGCGCAAAGAGCATGAAATTTTGGTAGAACAATGCCGCCGGCACTCAGGTAGTATTATTGTCAGCCGCCATTTTACAGGGATCGCCGGTTTGTTGGTCGCCGAGAAATTGTCCATTCCGGTTGCGTGGGTTGCCCCGGCCCCGTATTATTTTTCAGTGTTGCCGCTGGCTGTGCAAACGAACATAGCGATTATTGGAGATGAAATAAATGCCCTGCGCCTCGAGTTCGGTTTACCGCCCATCAAAGATTGGCTGGCCTGGGTTCGTTCGCCTTGCTTGAATCTTGGGCTTTGGCCGGCCTGGTTTGGTATGCCGCAAGCCGATTGGCCGCCGAAAGTGAAGTTGACGGGCTTTATTGCAGGCGACGTTGACGAAGATGGCAAAATTCCACCTGAAGTGGAAAACCTGCTTTCGTCAGGTGAACCAACCGTGATTATCACTGGCAGCAGTGGAACATTGTTCAATACCAAATTTCACCTGGTCGCATTAGAAGCTTGTCAGTTATTAGGAATACGCTGTTTGCTCGTGGCGCCCTATCGGAAGTTTTTGCCTGAACACCTGCCTGAAGGGGTTATGTGGGTGAAAGATTTGCCATTTGTTCAGATTTTTCCGCGCTTGAGCGCCGTAATCCACCATGGCGGGGTTGGCACACTTGCCCGGGCGGTCTTTGCCGGAATCCCTCAGTTGATCCTGGCGGATGGAGTCGATCGTCCAGATAATGCGATGCGTATCCAGCGCATGGGCGTTGCCGAATACCTGCCTCCTTCCGAATGGAAACCTGATTTAATTGCGAATGCATTGCGCAGGTTGTTGTCTGAATCGGTAAAAAATAAATGCCGTGATCTGGCGCAGCGTGTCAATGAGGCCGACGCAACAAATGAAGCTTGTGGTTATATCGAAGCTCTTCTTGAAGAGAAATCATGCTGGGAATCCCCGGCTTTTTTAGAGCAACCATTTCACCCGACTGAGTTGAATCCGGTTGAGGAAAAACATCGCCTGCCAGCTACGGGGGTGTCGAAGGAAGCCCAGCCCACGGCGCTGGATAATTTAAGCCCGGAAATGCGCCAGTTACTCGCCAGGCGGTTGGCTAAAAAAAAGGCAGCCCCCCCATCATCGGACAATAGTGCTGAGAAAGGAATATCCTGAAGATGGAACCCGTTTCACGACCTTCACCGGGGCTGTCTGAAGAGATCAATAAGCTTTCGCCAGAAATGCGCGAATTGTTGGCGCAGCGGCTGAACAAAAAAAAGCAGTCTGTTTCTCACGATGCCATCCCGCGTTTATCTAACGCCAAAGAAGACGGTCTCTTTCCTCTGTCTTTTTCCCAGGAACGTTCCTGGTTTCTGGAACAACTCGAGTCTGGCGGTTCACCTTACACTACGGCTTTGGGCTACCATCTCTGCGGCGTCCTGGATTGCGCGGCGTTGGAGCAAAGCCTGAACGAAATCATCGCGCGTCACGAGGTGTTACGCACTGTTTTTGTCTACGTGGATGAACGCCCACAGCAGAAGGTCCTGCCCAAACTCGCGGTTCCGCTGCCGTTGGTGGATTTGCGTGACATCCCCTCCGAAGAACAACATGCCGAGGCGCTGCGGCAGACGCGCGCCGAAACGGAGCGACCATTCGACCTGACAACCGGCCCAATGTTGCGGGTTGTGTTATTCCGACTTGGGGAACAGGACCACATTATGGTGTTGGTCATCCATCACATTATTTCGGATGGCTGGTCGGCGGGTATTTTCATGCGCGAATTGACTGCGCTGTATCAGGCTTACATCAACCGTCAGCCATCACCCCTCCCTGAACTCCCGATCCAGTATGTGGATTATGCTGTTTGGCAGCGCCGCACCGTGCAAGGGCAGGCCTTGGACTCTCAATTGGCCTATTGGCGTGAACAATTGAAAGGGACGACCGGCGCCCTCGATCTTCCCACTGACCGGCCTCGCCTGCCGGTGGAGACTCACGCCGGCGCGATACGCCGCATGGAGCTTTCCCCATCCCTGACCGCTGCCATCAGAGCACTCAACCGTCGTGAGGGGACGACGCTCTTCATGACCATGCTGGCGGCTTTCCAGACTCTGCTATATCGCTACACCAGGCAGATCGATATTAACGTGGGCACGGCGATCAGCAGTCGCGGGCGACTCGAAACCGAACCGTTGATCGGTTTCCTGACGAATACGCTTGTTCTGCGGTCAGACCTGTCGGGTGAGCCATCTTTCCGAAATTTGTTACGCAGGGTGCGGGATACGGCCCTGGGTGCGTATGCCCACCAGGATTTACCGTTCGAAAAACTGGTGGATGCCCTCCAGCTCGGACGTGACCTAAGCCGCAGTCCGCTCTTCCAGGTTATGCTTGTCTTTCATAATGCGCCGTCTGAGATGTTGACGTTGCCGGGTCTGACTCTAAGATTTTGGGATTGCCAGGCGACCACGGCGAAGTTTGACCTGACCTTAATGTTTTGGGAAAACGAGATGAGTCTGGGTATGTTGTGGGAGTACAACACAGACTTGTTCGATGCCGCCACCATTGATCGCATGATAGGACATTTCCAGGTGTTGCTGGAAGGAATCGTCGCCAATCCCGATCAGCGCCTGGCCGATCTGCCGCTGCTGACTGAAGCCGAGCGCCATCAGTTGCTGGTGGAGTGGAACGCCACCGGAACGGAGTATCCCAAAGACAAGCGCATCCACGAGTTGTTCGAAGCCCAGGTGGAGAAAACCCCCGAAGCAGTGGCCGTTACCTTCGGAGATCAGCAACTCACTTACCGTGAATTGAACGAACGGGCCAACCAACTGGCGCATTACCTGAACAAGCAGGGCGTTGGCCCGGATGTGTTAGTGGGCATCTGCGTTGAGCGTTCGCTGGAGATGGTTGTGGGATTGCTTGGCATCATCAAAGCGGGCGGGGCTTACGTGCCGCTTGACCCGACCTATCCAAAAGAACGATTGACTTACATGCTTGAAGATGCGAAACCGGCGATATTACTCACCCAGGAACGCTTACAACAGACAATCCCCGTCATTGGTTTTTGCCTCGACAGCCAATGGGACACCTTGAGCAGCTACTCTTGCGCCAATCCTCCAAATAGGGCACTGCCCGGTAATCTGGCGTATGTCATCTACACATCTGGTTCCACCGGCAAGCCAAAGGGCGTTGGCGTCGACCATGCTGGCATCCGAAATCGTTTGCAATGGATGCAAGAAGCCTACAAGTTGACGGCAACAGACCGTGTGTTGCAAAAGACCCCCTTCAGCTTTGACGTATCGGTCTGGGAATTTTTCTGGCCGCTGGTTTATGGGGCTACACTGGTTGTGGCAGAGCCAGGCGGTCATCAAGACACAGAATATCTCTCTGCCATCATTGCATCACAAGCCATTACCACACTGCACTTCGTGCCACCCATGCTGGATGCGTTCTTGAGCGAAGTTAACCCCGCAAATTGCAGCAGCTTAAGACAGGTGATTTGCAGCGGACAGGCGCTCCCGCTGGAATTGCAACAATGTTTCTTTGCCAAACTGCCCCATGTGGCATTACACAATCTGTACGGGCCTACCGAAGCGTCGGTGGATGTGACCTTCTGGCAATGCCAACAAGAAAC
>JBARBA010000249.1:0-4796 GCA_049792555.1 Anaerolineales bacterium | reverse complement strand
GATTATTATATGACCGACACGACTCCCAACTACCAGGCTGCCCAGCAAGAATTCGGCAACGTCCGCGCCCAGGCATCCATGCAGGGTGTGCTTGCGCGTCTGAGTGGCAGACCGAACGAGTTGCTTTCCTACGAAGAAGTCGCCGCAAAGCTCAAGTTGAGCGAGCGCACCGAACGCGGCGTGCAGGCCATCCCGCTCAAGGCCATCGTCGGCAGCGTGGGGCGTTACACCGACTTCACCCGCACCTTTTTGCCGCTTTACGATACCGATATGGAGCGCTGGTCGCGCGTCAAGGCCGCCGTCGACGCCGGCATCGCGCTGCCCCCCATCGACGTTTACCAGGTTGGGGAAGTCTACTTTGTCCTGGACGGCAACCACCGCGTTTCGGTGGCGCGCCAGAAAAACTTTACGCACATCCGGGCGCGCGTCATCGAAGTCAAGGCCGATGCCACGCTCACGTCCGAGATCGGACTGGATGATTTAATCATCAAAGCGGAATACGCCGAATTTTTGGAAAAGACCGACATCCTGCGCTTGCGTCCCAACGTCAACCTGAACGTCACCATCCCCGGTCAGTACGAAAAACTGCTGGAACACATCCAGGCGCACCATTATTTTATGGGCCTCGACCTGCGGCGCGACGTGCCCTACCCCGAGGCGCTGGCCCATTGGTACGACATGGTCTACCTGGCGATTGTCGAGCCAATCCGCGAACGCGGCTTGCTGGGCTGGTTCCCCGTCCGCACCGAAACGGACATGTACCTGTGGGTCTCGGAACATCGCTACCTGCTCGAAAAGGGCCAGGGAGAAGCCGTCAGCCCTGAACAGGCGGTGGACAACCTGGTCGCGCAGAAAAACCCCCGCGCCGGGGACGCGCCCAAGCTGGGAGCGTTTGACCGTTACATCGACCACCTTTTCAGCGACATCCTGGTGCCGTTAAATGGCTTCCCTGAAGGCTGGTCGGCGCTCGAACAGGCTGCCTTGATTGCCCGCAAGGAAAAAGCCGCCCTGCATGGGTTGCACGTCGTCCATCCCCAGAAACCGCTGGAAAGCCCCGAATCCAAGGCAATCGAATTGCGTTTCAACCGCTTTTGCGCCCAAGCCAACGCCAGCGGATATTTAAAGGATACGCTGACGGTTGTCAGCGGCAGGGTTCCCAACCAGGTCTGTCTCCATGCGCGGCTGGTCGATTTAATCGTCCTGACCGTTTCCCACCCGCCGCAGCCGGGGCCTGCCAGCGTGGGTTCCGGCCTGCGCGCGATCATCTGGCGCGCTGTACGATCCGTGCTGGCCGTGCAGGGAGAAATCAGCCCGATGGATCGGGCGCTGCTGGGCTTCAACGGAAACGTGAAATCAAAGGAAGCCCTGTTCGTTGCCGCCTACCTGGCCGAACGTTGGAACACTGCGCTGACGGTGTTGACCGTTTTGGACGGCGAGAAGGTTTTCCCCTCCACGCAGGATTACGCCCGTTCTTACCTTGAATCGCGCGGCCTCCAGGCCGATTTTATCGTTGCAGACGGCCCGTTGGACGTTTTCCTGGACGTGATGAAAGAACACGCCATCAACCTGGTCTTGATCGGCGGCTACAACGGCACGGCCTTGAAAGAAGTCATGCTGGGCAGCGCGGTCAACTTCCTGCTGCGCGAAGTCAATTGCCCCATGCTGATTTGCCGCTAAAGCCGGGTAATCCTGCGAAATTAAGAATCCTATCCCGGATGGACCTTGTCCCAAGTCGGACGAACTCCATCCCAACTCGGACGAAGTCTGTCCTATGTCGGACGGGTTCCGTCCTATCTCGGACGGACTTCGTCCTATGTCGGGCGAACCCCATCCCACCTGGGGCGAACCCCATCCCACCTGGGACGGACTCCATCCCAACTCGGAACGACTTTTCGATTGCGAGGTGATTATGCGTTTCAAACGGTTTCTCCCCCTTTTTGCAGCTTTGCTCCTGCTCCTGGCCTGCGGCGTCCCGACTGCCGTAACTGAAACGGTAGCGCCCTCCACGCCGACGGTTGAACAGGCGGCCCCCACTTCGACGCAAACAGAGACCATCCCGCCCACCGATACCCCCGCGCTCTCGCCGACGGATACGCCCGCTCCCGTAGAGCCGCCCACTGCGCCCGCCCCAACGCCCGGCGGGCCGCCGATCTCCCATCTCCCCGCCGGACAGGCGATCAAGATTACCTTCATCCACATGCTGGACGCCACGCAGGGTTGGGCCATTGGCGGCCTGAATGGCAACAGCGACCACGTCTTCCGCACTGCCGACGGCGGCCTGACCTGGAAGGACCTGACCCCGCCCGAACCGGCTCCCGCCGACCCCAAGACGCCAAAAAAAGCCATCGGCTTTTTCATGGACGCGCAGAAAGCCTGGGTGGCCTTCGCCGGCGCAACTTCCGGGCCGAGCACCCAGACCGCTTACATTTGGCGCACAACCGACGGCGGCGTTACCTGGAACTATACCGGGTTGACCGAGCCTGCGCTCTACCAGGAGAGCTACCTGCCGTCCGATTTGTCCTTTATCGATGCGCAGCATGGCTGGATGATCGCCCACGTCGGCGCGGGCATGAACCACGATTACTACGTCCTGCTCGCCAGCAGCGACGGCGGCGCAACCTGGCAGACGCTAATCTCACCGCAGGAAGATTCCAGCGGGACGCAGTCGTGTCACAAGAGCGGGCTGGCCTTCATCAGCCCGCAGGACGGCTGGATGACGATGGGTTGCATGGGCGTGGTTTCCGTCCCCTATTTCTTCAAGACCCACGACGGCGGCGCAACCTGGGAATCTGTCAGCTTGCCCCCGCCGCCGTCCCTGCCGCACCTGTTCGATCAGAGTCAGGGTTATTGCGACACAGCCTCCCCCATACTTTTCAGCGCAACCGGCGCAGACCTGCTCCTGGACTGCGAGCAATACAACAATAATGTCCCCACCAAACAGAGTTTCTTGTACGAGACGGCAGACGCGGGCGCTTCCTGGAAAGTCTATCCTTACCCCGGCGGCCCGTTGCAGTTCATCGGCGCAACTACTACAGCCTTTTCCCTGTCCCGCAGCATCCAGCGCTCCGACGACGCCGGCCACACCTGGGTTGCGGTCAAGACCGTCAACTGGGACGGCCAATTCAGCTTCATCGACGCCCAAACCGCCTGGGCGGTCGCCACCGATAACGGTCAGGTTGCCCTGGTCACGACCGCAAACGGCGGCTCCTTCTGGCAGGAGATCAAGCCCAAAGTCGCCCCATAAAGAACAAAAGGTGACTGTCACTCGGTCTTCGAGTGACAGTCACCTTTTGATTCCCCAACCGTTCAAAATTATGCTATCATAACCACCAGGATCGACGCGAGAAAAAACAAAGGCTTTTTGGGAATTGTCTGGCGGCCAAACCGTAAGTCGAAATTAATTTCGACTTACATCCGGCAGTAGATTACCGTGATTCCCGGAGAACCGAAAACAAAAGACAAGGAGTCTGGTATGCCATCCAAACCTGCCACCCCATCCAAAATTTTCCAGATCAAAATTACCCTGGAAGATTCAAAACCTCCCATCTGGCGTCGCGTGTTGGTGGGAGACCATCTGACCCTTTCTACATTTCACCAACTCATCCAGGTCGTCATGGGCTGGACGGATTCGCATTTGCACATGTTCAAAATCTACGGGCAAATTTATGGCGTTCCGGAAGACGACGAGACCGGTATGATGGAAACCAAAGACGAACGCAAATACAAGCTGGGCCAGTTCAATTTTGATGCAGGCGACAAGTTCATTTACGAATACGATTTCGGCGACGGCTGGCGGCACAAAATTGTGATCGAAAAAGTTTTGCCCCTTACGCCCGACGCCCAAATCCCGTTTTGCATCAAAGGCAAAGGTTGCTGCCCGCCTGAGGACTGCGGCGGCGTTTGGGGCTACGCCGATATTCTGGACGCCATCGCCGACCCCGATAACCCCGAACGCGATGAAATGCTCGAATGGATTGGCGAAGACTTCGACCCCACCTACTTCAACCTCAACAAAATCAACGCCGCCCTCAAATCGTTCAAATAACCCCAATCACCAATCGTCAATCGTAAATCAAAAATCGTAAACTTGTACTGAGCAAAGTCGAAGTATCCAAAATGACCCAAGCCCTCTACCGCAAATGGCGTCCCCAACTCTGGGACGAAGTCGTCTCCCAGGAACACATAGTCCAGACGTTGAAAAACGCCGTGGTGGGTGACCGCGTGGCCCACGCCTACCTGTTCTCCGGCCCGCGCGGCACCGGCAAGACCACCGCCGCGCGCCTGCTGGCCAAAGCCGTCAACTGCCTGGCCGAAGACAAAGCCAAACGTCCCTGCAACGAGTGCGCCCACTGCATTGCCGTCACCGAAAACCGTTTCATGGACCTGATCGAAATCGACGCCGCCTCCAACACCTCGGTCGAAGACGTGCGCGACCTGCGCGACAAAATCAACTTCTCGCCCTCGCAGGGCGCGTACAAAGTCTACATCATCGACGAAGTCCACATGCTCTCCACCGCGGCCTTCAACGCCCTGCTCAAAACCCTCGAAGAACCGCCGCCGCACGCCATTTTCATCCTTGCCACCACCGAAATCCACAAAATCCCGGCCACCGTGCTCTCGCGCTGCCAGCGACACGAATTCCGGCGCGTGCCGCTCGGCGAAATCACCCGCCGCCTCGACGAAATCTGCAAAGCCGAAAAAATCCCCGCCGACGCCGAAGCCCTCACCCTCATCGCCCGCCAGGCCTCCGGCGGCCTGCGTGACGCCATCTCCCTGCTCGACCAACTCTCCTCCAC
>JBARBA010000248.1:0-3090 GCA_049792555.1 Anaerolineales bacterium | reverse complement strand
GGGTCATGCGTTCGAGTTGGTGTTTGTATTGGATGCGCAGTTTGGGGGATGGGATAATGGCAAACCCGCAGAACAGCCCGGCGATATTGAAGGTCTTCGACGGGGCAACCAACGTGATCGTATTTTCGGCGATTTCCGGCGAGAGCGAGGCGATGGGGGTATGTTGCGCGCCGCCCAACAGCAACTCGCAATGGATTTCGTCCGAGACGATGACGGTGTTTTGGTGCAGGCAGGTCTCGGCCATGCGGGTCAGTTCATCGGGGGTGTAGATTTGGCCGGTGGGGTTGTGCGGGTTGCAAAGCAGGAACATGCGCGTGCGGCTATCGCCGGCGTGGAAGGCGGCATTGAAACCGTCCCAGTCGATTTCGTAGCCTAAACGGTTTCCCTGCGCGCAGGAGACGAGCCGCGCTTCCTGGCGGATGACGCCCAGGTGTTTTTGGATGTCGTTGAACGGCATGTAGACCGGCGGCTGGATGAGGTAACCTTCGCCGGGATGGCATAAGGCGGCGGCTGCGGCGTAGAAGCCGCTGACCAGGCCGGGGATGGCGATGACGCTTTCGGGGTGGACGTCCCAGTTGTAGAGCTTCTGCATCCGCGCAGCGACGCTCTCGCGCAGGGCGCGGCTGGGCATTTCGTAGCCAAAGACGCCGTGCTCGACGGCAGCGCGCAGCGCGTCAAGGATGGGGGGTGGGGCCGGGAAGTCCATGTCGGCCACCCATAAGGGGAGCACATCGGCGGGGTAGATGGTCCATTTGGCGCTATTGGTGGAGCGGCGGTCGGGGGTGTGGTCAAAGTCGAAGGGCATGGTTCCTCACGGTTTCAGGAGTGATGAGTTGAAAAAATCCGCCAGACGCTGCTCGTATTCGGCGGGGCGCATGGACGGCCCGCCGCAGTGACCGGCTTCGGGGATGTTCCAGTGTGTTTTCGGCTGCCCGGCCAGGTCGTAGAGCGCGGCCACGCGGGCGCGTTCGCCGGATTCTCCGCTGGAGATGAGCAGCAGCGGGCGGGGAGCAATGGCCTGCGCGGCGGCGAGGGTGGTGGTCGGCGGCAGCGTCCAGGCGCGCAGCGCGACAAAGGAGTAGTACAGCGCAGTGATGGGCAGGTTGAGTTCCCAGTCGGGGTCGCCCATTTGCGGGCGCGCTTCGCCGAACGTCAGCGGGCTGGCGGCGTCGGCGGCGACGGCGGCAATCGATGGGTTGCCCGCTGCGGCAGCCAGGGCGATGGCGCCGCCCATCGAGCAACCGTAGACGCCGATGCGCTTTTTGTCCACGCCGGGGCGGGACTGCGCAAAGGCGACGGCCTGGCGCGCGTCGGGGATGTCGAGCCAGCCGAGCGAACGCACTTCGCCCTGGCTTTCGCCGCTGGCGCGCTGGTCGTACAGCAAGACGCCGTAGCCGTGACGCATGAGCATTTGGGCGATGGGCAGCGTCTGGCGGCGGTCGCCGTAATAGGCGTGGAACAGGATGATGACGGCGCCATTTTTGGGGGCCACGTACCAGCCGGAGAGTGTCAACCCGTCGGCGGTCTGGAAGTGGACGTCTTCATGCGGCTCTTCAAGGCAGCAGACTGTCCCTTTGAGCGGGACGGTAAGGCCCATCGTCACCGACAGCGCGCCGTATAAGACGACGCCGAACCAGGATGCGACGATTGTCAGGATCAGCAACCGCAACACGCGGGTTGGTTTGAATTTCTGCCCGGAGGGTGTCATTTTGTTTGAGTTAGAGGCAGGCCGCCGCATATTGAGAAGTTACGATACCGCCGGAATCTACTTGTTTTTTACATCAATCGTAATTTGGGGCGAATTCAGGATGCCGAAAAGGAAATTGTGGTTATCTTTTACGTAGAAGATCAAGCGCAGGTAAGTATCGTTTTCAAGAGAGATATTCTCCTCGCCGGTGTTGGTGGAATCGGAAATCTTAAGACTGAGCGGGTCAAATCTCTGGTCAACTTCCACAGTTTTTGATGCGCTAAAAGAGGGAGTGAAGTTTGTGGTGCTGCCGGTATCTTGGAAAAGGTATATATTTTTTGTGTGTATATTAAGCGGCTTGGTTCCGGTATTTCGGACCAGCACACCTAATTCAACAAAAGTGTAGCCTGCTTTTGCGTAATAGTAATAGTAACCTCCCGGAACAATGTGCGTATGGGTCTGTGCCCACAAGACGGTCACTTCGATGGGAAGGTAATCGAATTTAACCTTGTCACCGATGGAGGCAGGCGTTGGTACGGGAGTACTTGTAGGCTTTGTCGTGGGGGTCGGGGTGAGAGTCGGCGTGGGGGTGGAGGTGGAGGTGGGAGTCAAGGTGCGCGTCGGAGTCGATGTGGGCGCCGCAGTTTGGGTCTGCGCATGCGCCATGACTGCCGTCGCAGTAAGTTGCTCCGGCGAAGGTCCGCAACCTGCCAGTAAGAGACCGATCAAAACGATATAAACGATAGATAAGGCTTTCATGTTTATTCTCCTGTGGTGAACAAGTGTGCGCCTTATAAACAAGGCGCATGGATCGCTCATAATCGACATTGGTATATGAGATTCCATGTCTGGACGGGCTGCTGCCTTGCAATGCGGAAATGTGCTATTTATTTTGGGCCAATGGTTTTCCTTTCGGATGACGCCATGAATGTCTCGGTCAGTTGTTATTCTATCGCTAAATGGTCGAAGCGGGCAGAAGATAGACGGAAATAATTCTTACAAAATTTGTCTTATTAGATGTATAATTGATTAAACCTGTCTCAAAATGCTCGTCTTCGCGTATTTTACCCCCCCTACCAACTCAAAAAGGAGTCTTATGAAATCAAACCACAACTCGTTTTTGCGCGATGCGCTCCGAACAAAACTGGATGGCAACCGCCAGGGTGCCAGGCGGCTGCCCGATGCGACGCAGCGCGCGTTGGAACACAGCCTGGGCGCAGATTTATCGGGGATGCGCGTGCATGAAGACGCCGCGCTGACCGGGGCGCTGCGGGCGGAGGCTTTTGCCGTGGGCGCCGATCTTTTCTTTGCGCCCGGAGCCTACCAGCCGGACACGGACGCGGGTCTGCGCCTGTTGGCGCACGAAGCGGCGCACGCCATTCAGCAGCGCAATGGCCGGGTAA
>JBARBA010000247.1:0-3804 GCA_049792555.1 Anaerolineales bacterium | reverse complement strand
TCCAATTCCAGGGGAATTCGTCCCAGTAGAAGCCGAGCTGGTTGAAGAGCAGCCCGTAGGTGAGAATGCTGACGCCCAGCAGCAGCCAGGGCACGGAGCGGGGGGAGAATTGGATGGAGGTGAGTTTTTTCAAGGGGATCAGGGAATGGAGAGTAGTGAGCAGAGAACAGTGAATGGGGAATATTGTATCATTTCAACCCTTTGAATCGCGCAGCCCTGCGAGGGGAATCGCAGGGCTGTGGATTGGGTGGTAAAACCGTTTTTGACTGCTCTCTATTCTCTGCTCTCTTCTATCTATTTATCTATTCTCTTTATCTTCGAAGAGTTCCTTAATGGTCTGGCGCAAGCCAAAGAGGGAGCCTGCGATCATGGTGATGCCGGTGAATAACGCGCCGATGGCGAAAACGACGCCTCGAGGGTTGGGGATTGTAATTGTGTCAGTGTTGTTGGCAAAACTGATGAAATACACGGCGCAGTACAAGATCGACCCAACGCCTCCAATAAAGATGGCAACACTCAACGCCACCAGCAGTGGACTCTGGCGCGCGCGGATATCCTGGCCATGGTCGGCCTCGATCTGCCGGACGAGCTTTTCGGCGTCGGGCCACATCATGCCTGTGCGCTCGCACAGGCGGCGGATGATTTCGTTGCGGCTGTGTTGCTTCGCCAATTCGTCGACGACAAAGGTGATGATTTCTTCTTTTTGCATAAGATGCTCCTGTTGTGGAAGGTGTTGGAAAATCTGCCGATAGTATCGCCGGGTGCGCTTTTTCTGTCAAGTGGATGCAATAAAAACATTGTCATCCAACGGCGCGCTTCTGCCGTTGGATGACAATGTTGTGGGAACTCTCAACAAAAGCGGACTTGGAAGGTTGGCGATCTTCCGGGGCCGCCTGGTTTCAACCAGTGCTTTTTCGCCGATGAACCTGAGTTACTGCACTGTCCAACTGCAAAGAGAAGCGCCGCAAAAACCGGGGATGGCTGATTGTGGGTGATATTATGCGGTATTACCCAGCAAATTATCGATACTCTCAGCTTGCATGGCCAACAGCAAAATGTCAGGTGAGGGAACCTGGCTTGTAATTTCGATGCTGCCGTCCTCATTGAGCGCATATTGTTGGGTCATGTTCTTGATATTTAGATAAAAAGGCCAAATGGATGTTGCTCCAGCATTGTTTAGGGCATCGAGTATGGCGCTGTCGTATTGTCCAAAGCTTTGTAGCTCTAACACAATCCCGGATATTGCCAACACGCCATTATAGATAAATTTTAATATCCCGTTCTCGCCAAATAAGTCATCCCATGTAACTGTGCCTGGGCCGGTGCCCCAGTTTTTACCGCCACTTTGGTATGCTTGGGCAAAAACAGCCTGAGAAAACCAACCGCCAGGCCTTACCGGCAGGCTGACGACTTTATCAAAGTGCATCGTGAACACAAATGGTTTCTCTCCCGCTATTTGATTAAACGTCCGCAAAGGTTGGTTAACGACAAAACTTGGAAAGGATGGGTACAGTACGTCAACCGGGCTGGGGTACTTTGAAGAATCAAGCTCAAAATCAAGTGAAGCGCCTCCCGCGATGGAATTGGAAATACCAGCAGATGTCGGCGAATACACAGGAGTCTTGGGCAGTCCAAGTGATGTATTTGCTGGCAACCAATAGGCGGGATTTTCAAAGTTTTTTTTGGCTATTGTCACCGGGAATGAGGTTGGCTGAGATTGGAGAAGCGCTCCATAAGTGTTACCAAGAAGAGGCGCGGTCTCGTTTATCTCAAATGGGGGGGCGCTATTGGGAATGATATCGAACGTATTGAATAACCAATAATCATCTTGATTAAGTAAGGAAATCGTTGGAAACAATCTCAAACTGGTAGGTTCCAAACCCATACTTGACGCAATAGCCTGGTATATCAATTCTTCGTAAAAAAATGTGTCAGCCATTTTATTTACCTGTGTTTTTAATTCCGAGGCGACTTGTTATGGGATGAAGAACACAACCTCACATAGGGGCTGTGTTCTTCATCCGCATATACCACACGAGGGACTAAATCAATCTTGAGTTTAACTGTAACTTCGCCGAGCTGCCACCCATCGCTGTGCTTGTGAGAATGACGCCCATGCCAAATATCTGGAGAGACCCTGGTTTACAAGTGATCGTGGTTGTAATAGACTGATCGCTATTGTAGTTGAAAGACTGGGTCGCTTGCGAACTCGACGAAGAAGTATAGAATGGCCAAACGTTGGTATCAGAGCTGCTCTTGATCAGAGAATAATCGCTCTGAGAGTACTGCGCATGAGATGTAGTCACTATTGTGTAACCATTCACCATCATCACTTGATTCGCAAGGTATTGGCAGGAGCCGGTCGAACCAAAAACCGCATCCCATGCCGATTGCCCGCCCGTCCATTTCTGGGGATTTCGATATTGATCTGCAAAAAATCCCTGTGTAAACCAGCCGCCTGCGCGTATTGGGAAGTAAGCAAATTTATCCAGGTAAATATTAACCGTAATCCTGGAAGAGGCAGCCTTTGTGTTTAATGTTTGCGAAACGCTGCTGGAGGATGTTCCCCAAAAGCCTACGCCAGCAGAACCGTCGTTTTGCGCCCATGAGCTGCTAAGATCGCTGCTGGCCGTTGCAGAATCGAAATTAACCGTGGCTTGAGAACCTGCCGCCACTTGCGCATACAAATCTGCAAATGTAGGCGTATAAATCGGATCAACAGCCACGTTACCATCCACCCAATATTTGGGGTTCTGGTAATTATTCATGGCAAGCGTCGTCAAAAAGCTGGGCTTCGCGTCACTGATAACGATCTGCATGTTGCCGTTTAATCCATTAATAGGGTTGCTGGTATACAGCGTTGCGACCGATTTCGGAGGAATACCGTCGAAGAAATTGTACAAACCAGAAGCATTAGACTGGACGGGCAAAACACCTTGGATCATCTGGAATTGCTGATTGTCCAGCTTTAACCCGCTGCAAAGGGTATTGTACAAACCGGCCGTCGAATCAGGTAATGATGGTTGAGTTGTCATAATAGTCTCCTTAGGCGAATGTGTATCTTGAAGCAAACTCGCTTGCGCACTATCGCGTTGCAAGCCTGTGCGCCCTGTTTCGCAGGGGTGCGCCGAGTGTCACACCGCAGTGGTTTCTCGTGATGTAGGTTTTCTCCTTACTGTGCCATTGCCCGCAGTTGCCATTGTTTGGGCGCGTTCGTTGTGTGGCGCGCGATCCATCTTGTGATGGATCAGGCCTGAACGGGTTGCTCTGCTTCGAAAACCATTGAATCATCCATCCTGAGCATCTCTCCTACTCAAGAACAAAACTATTGTATTGTCTTTTTTTTTCGAGAGGGGGCTATAAAGGATGACATAAAGGGTGATACAGCGGGTGATTCGGACTATCCTTATCTGAATTTCTGAGGTATACCCCGAGTGACCGGCAAGGCAAAACCCGGCGGGGGTGGATGCCGCCGGGTTGGGATTCTGGTATGTAGCTGGCTGGTTTGTCTGCGCGGGTTTATGATTCGTAAAACAGGGCATAGGTAGTGTTGCTGATGCGGCGGGGGGCCAAGGATGCCCGCCAGGGTGGTGCAGTAGACGGCGGTGATGCTGCCCGGCGCGAGCCGGGTTAGGCGCAATACTGTTTAGTTAAGCGAATGACCACGATAGCCTTTGTTGTGAAACAGTCCGACGGACTTCGTAGGATAGCCCGGACGTTCCACGTCCGGGCGGCGCAACGGGTGGAACATGCCCGTTTAATGGACGAATTCTACGGGGCGGCGTCTCCAACGCTGAAAGAAAC
>JBARBA010000246.1:0-8032 GCA_049792555.1 Anaerolineales bacterium | reverse complement strand
GGGCATGTTCCACCCGTTGCGCCGCCCGGACGTGGAACGTCCGGGCTATCCTACGAAGTCCGTCGGACTGTTTCACAGAAACAGGCTATCATGGTCATTCGCTTAACTAAACAGTATTGCTTTTAATCCAAATTCAACATCAGTTTGGGAGTCATCAACCATTCGAGCGTGGCGCAACGGTCATAGCGCAATTCATCGATCGAGAACTTGCACAGGCCGCCTTTCTTGAGGGCCAGCGCCACCTTCTCGTCGCCGGCCAACAGCATCCCGGCCAGCGTGCTCAAATAGGGTTCGTGGCCCACCAGCAGGATGCTCAAAACGTCCGCATAATTCTCGTGGATTTCGCCGATCAACTCCGCGGGAGACGCGCCGGGGCTTAAGTTTTCCGACAGGCGCAGCCGGTCTTCCATTTTGTAAAAAGCGGCCACCGTTTGGGCCGTTTGCTGCGCGCGCAGGGATGGACTGGAAAGGACCAGGTCGAATTTCAGGCCCAGGCGTTTGCCTACCTGCGCAATGCGATGGATCCTGCTCGCGCCTTTGGACGTCAGCGGACGCTGGCTGTCATCTTCGTAACCGGGCAGCCCCCGATCGACGGCAATACCGTGTCGTAACAGAAAAAGGTTCATGGAATAAAATTTTCTCCTTGCGTTAGGTGTTGTTTCTTCGGGAATTAGCTGCCTGCCCCGACATCGCGCCCCCGCAGGGGGTAGGGTATGCTTTTACGGGGTGGCGGCTGCCTATCTGGCTTACGCTGGGGTCAATCACCGAATCGAACCGCAGCTTGGGGCATTCTTTGCGGTAAATGGTTTATGCTTGCTGCCAAACAAGACAATCAACAATGCGACATTATACTTTTACAAGTACCTATTTTTCCCCCGATTTGATCACACTTTGAATTTCCGAGACGTCTGAGGCAGTCACGGTCTGCGAGAAGCGCGTGAACGTGCCCAGGTAAGGCTCACTGCCATCGTGGGCAACCCAGCCTTCCAGATTGAACGGGATGGGGCCGTCGGCCAGGATCCATTCGCCGTTGTATTTGCGCGCAACGTGGGTGTGGGTGCCGGTGGCCTCGCCGCCCTCGCAGGACGGATGGCCGATGTGGTCGCCGGTTTTGACCTGCTTTCCGACAGGAATGCGTTCGAGACTGGAAATGTGCAGGTAGAGGATGACCCAGCCGGTCTCCTCATGCCCGTCGCCGTCCAGGTCGAGCAGCACATCGCCTGGCTCCGAACGGGCCACCACGCCGTCGGCCATGGCCGTTACCCACTCAGTCGTGGGGTTGCATTCCGAGACACCGGTGGGGGCAAAGTCTACGGCGCCGTAGGGTTCGCCTTTGCCCCAACTGGTGTGCGGGCCGCCGGTCAGGTTCCAGGTTTTGCCGCGCTCGAAGGGCAGCAACAAGTCGGGCTGGCGCAAACTGCCGGGGATCAGCGGCTGGGCATTTTTCCACGGGTCGCCGAACAGGGCGGCGTAGGTCTGCGCCAGGCCGCCGGGGCCGACCGTCTGGTCGTAGAGCGGGCTGGAGTATTCGCGCGAGAAAAGGTATTGCAGCGCCACCGTCCCGGCGTTCTGCCAGGGATCGGGGCGCTCGATGCGCCCGTCGGGGTGGTCGAACTCGATCAACGTCCCGCGCCGCCAGGCGTAGTAGCCGTTGTTGAGCGCGTTGGCCGCCCAGACGAGTTGCCGGTAAACGCCCTTGTGGAGCGGGTCGAAATAATTCAGGATATAAGACGTGTCGGTGGGCGCAGCCGGTTTGGAGAGCGCGCCGCTGTAGTATTCCAGGAGCGCCAGCAGCAGGCGCGGGCTGACGCTGAAATCCTGTGTGACGATTTGCACCAGTTCCGCGCCGCTGTGCGGACCGTCGGAGATTTGCTCGGTGTACGATTTCAACCAGCCGGGCTGGCTGTTGACGAAATCGGCAATGTTGAAGCCAACCTGGGCCGGGCCGTCGACGAATAAACCATCGGGGATGACCTGGTAGGGCGTGCCCCACAGCGAGCGGTAGTAGATCGGGATTTTCATCGGGAAACCGGGCGGCATGGTGCTGGCGTCTTTGGGGATGATCGGGTTGGCGGCGCGGATTTCGTCTTCTTGGGTGTTGAAGCGCGCCGCCAGGGCGGGCAGCGTGTCGCCGCTTTGGGCGATGTAATCCACCAGTTCGCCCGGCGAATAGGGCGGGCGGGTGGGCAGGGGCGTGACTTGCGCCGCCGGGGTTGGGAAGGCCATCGTCGCGGGCGCGGCAGGCGTGGGGGGGAGTGATTCCACAGGGGCGCAGGCGCTCAAGGCGATGCACAGGATGCTCAAAAGTCGAAAAAGATTTAGGGGAATGCGGTTCATGTCCAACGTCCAAAGTCTAAAGTCTTACTTATCCCTGGTAATGCGCGTTTCGAACGGGCCGTTCGAGTTGGCGGTGACAACCTGCCCGTCCCGCACCAGCGTGCCCTGACCGGCAACCTCGCCGCCGTGCGCGATCCAGCCGTCCAGGTCGAACGGGATCGGCCCGGCGGCCAGCACCCACTCGCCGTTGTATTTGCGCGCGATGTGCAGGTGCGTGCCGTACGATACGCCGCCTTCGCAGGACGGGTGGCCGATCAGGTCGCCCGCCTTGAGCACGTCCCCCAGTTTGACGCTGTCTTTCGCGGCGATGTGCATGAAGAAAATATCCCAGCCGGTCTGCTCGTGGCCGTCGCCGTCCAGGTCGAGCATCACCACCCCAATGCCGGTGCGGACGACCACGCCGCCGGCCGGGGCAACCACCCAGCGGTTGGACAGGATGCAGCCGGACGTGTCGGCGGCGGGGGCAAAATCGAGCGCGGCCAGCGCCCCGCCTTCGGTGATGACGATGCCGTCGGGTTCCTGCCAGGCGGTGTGCGGCCCGTGCGTGAACGCCCACATCTGGCCGCGTTCGAAGGGCAGCGTCAACGCAGGCTGGGTCAACCCGGCGGGGATCAGCGGCTCGACGGCTTTGGCGCGTTCCCAGGGGTCGCCGTACATCTGGCGGTACAGGGCGGCGAAGCCGGTTTCGGCCACGGCCTGTTCCCAACCGGCGCGGTCTTGCGTCAACGAGAAGAAGTACTGGAGGGCGGCGGTGCCCGCGTTCAGGCGCGGGTTCAAACGCAGCTTGGAGCCGTCGCTAAAGGTCAGTTCGGTCAGACGCCCGGAGCGCCACTGGTAGTAACCCTCCGAAAGTTTGGCAGTGGCCCACATCAACTGGCGGAACAGGCCCTTGTAGTAAAAGCTGTAGTTGCCCACGTAGCCCAACGGGTAGTCCTGCTGCGCCAGGTTGGTGGGCTGGCCCAGCACCCAATGGCTCTGGTATTCGATCAGGGCCAGCATCATGCGCGCGTCGAGCGAGTTATCCAGCGAGATTTGCTTGACGGCCTGCGCGCCGCTGGTGGGGCCGTAGCTCATCAGGTATTCGCTGTAGGTGGAGAGATAGCCGCCGTGCGCGTTGACGTAATCGTCCACGTTGAAGCCGATGGTGGAGGGGGAATAGACGATCTCGCTATCGGGGATCAACTGCGCGCCGGGGCTGACCGCATCGGGCAGGCGGTCCGGGACGAGCAGCAGCAGGCCCGGCTCGAGCAGGACGCCCGGCGCGGGCAGGTTGAGCTTGTCGCCGGAGATGATTTCGCTGGCGTCCACGCCGAAGCGTTTGCCCAAAATCTCCAGCGTGTCGCCGCCCTGCGCCCTGTAGGCGATCATCGGCCCGCCGGTGTTGATCGAAGACAGGGTGGCGCTTGGCTCCGGCGAGAGCGCGCCGGGCGTGGACGAATCGGGCAGCACCAGCACGGGCGTCGCTGCGGGCGAGAGCGCCAGGCTGGGGGCCGGGGTAAACGTCAGCAGGATGTCGGGCACGCTGGATGGTGTGGGCGTGAGCGCAGGCTGCCCGGCGCAGCCTGCCAGCAGTGCGGCGATCAGGAGGACGATGAAGATTTGTTTTTGGGGGGCCATAGGATGGAAAGATTATACCCTACGGGCATTAGCCCGACTGAGGGCGAATTGTGGAGGTTGTGTGGCGAAAGGCAAGTCAACTGTCAACGGACTTTTTCACGGATTCACGGACTGGAACGGATTTGCGCCTCTATCCGTTCGTATCCGCGAATATCCTACGGGCACGATGTCCGCGATAGAGTCCGTTGTCGAGCATTTCGGCGATGGTGATGCCATGGAAGAAAAGAAAACGCCCGCTCCGGCAGGGTTTTGCGCGGGGCGGGCGGATGGCAGGCTTGTATGCGTTGTTATTTTGCAGTTTTCTGAAAGGCTTCAACCTGGGTATAGAGCGATGCAACCGTTTCCTTGTCGAACAATTGTTTGCGGATGTCGAGATAATCGCCTTCGCCAACCTGCCAGGAGGCCCAAAAACGGGTGGCTTTTGCCGGACTCATGTGCTGCATCAGCACCTGCGCGGCTTCCTGGATAATCTGTCTTTCGCTGGGAACGTGGATAGTTGTCATGGTAGTTCTCCTACTACTTTTTGAACAAAATCCACCGGGTTCATGGATTTAACGGTAAGCGCTCTATGCTTTTTGAGCAGGCGATCATCGCAGGTGAGGAAATAATCGGCTCCGGCGGCTTCTGCGGACGAGGCGTGCAAGGCGTCAATGGCTTTGAGACCATTTCTTTCGAGCAACTCGGCGCGCGCGCGAATGGATGGGTCAACACGTTGATAGGCTTTTGCCTGCTGCAAACAGCGCGCCATCCAATCCCTGCGAATGGTAAGCGGGTTGCGCACGTTCTCGAACTCCAGCACGGATGAGTTGATGAGCGTTGCCTCGCCCGTCTCCACCAATTGCAAAATCAAGGCCAGCGCCAAAGTCTCCAGCCAAATGCGCGGCTGGGTCTGGTCATCGAAGGGGCGGTTGTAAACGCTGGTGTCGAGGTAGAGTTTCACACTAATATTTTACTCTAATCGCAGCCGCTTACGATATTCGATATTCGGGAACGGTGGAGCGATGGAAAGACTATACCAGCCCGACCGATGGCGAATTGTGAAGGTTGTGTGGCGAAATGTTGTGCTATACTTTTCTTAACGGTTTTCAATCTGACGCCGCCTATAAGCTGTCATGCGGGCCGCTTCTACAAAAGTTGGGCAGCTCCGCCAAATAATGTCTAGGCAAAGGAGGTATTACTGAAATGCAAGGATATAAACATATCTTACTTCGTGGAGAAATCGAAAGTGGGAGAATAAACGTAGCTCGTAGTGCCGAGGAAGAATGCATGCGCGTTTTAGGTCAAATCCGAGACAGACCATTCAATATATTCCGTTCAGATGGCAAATTGTTACTGCGATCAGCTACTATCCAACGACAAAGTAAGAAGGCCGGATTTAGGCTTAACTTCGGACAAAGCGCATT
Source organism: Anaerolineales bacterium (assembly GCA_049792555.1). Taxonomy (GTDB): domain Bacteria; phylum Chloroflexota; class Anaerolineae; order Anaerolineales; family Villigracilaceae; genus UBA5195. The sequence continues at coordinate 2,675 of JBARBA010000246.1, read as the reverse complement.
TATTGGCTGTAGTGAAGGGTCTCCAATATGGCTTCGCATGAATAGCGACAATGATTTAGAGGTTCAGATTGGTTCTTCCCATGGCCCCATTTTGGATGATGAATTGTGCAAAGAGTGTCTTCCAATTCTAGAAAATCCTACGATTGAAAACTATTGGCAAGCAGTTACCAGTGCATGCATCATTCTTGAAACAAGATTGCGCGAACGCGCTAAAGCTTCAAGTGAATATTATGGTGCTCGTCTTATCGATTACTCGTTGAAACCGCCACAGGGAAAGCTAGTGTGTCGGAAAAATGAAAAGGAACAAGAGGGGGTTTTCCATCTTTGCCGAGGAGTATCGCAAGGGTTACGGAATCCAAGTGTACACTTAAAGCAGAATTCTTCCCGGACACGCGCTCGTCAGGTAGTGGGCATTATTGATATGTTACTTGGTGAAATCGATGCGGCTGAAATACGTTCAACATGAACCAAAGCCGCCCAATTATGGCCGGCAGGGCAGTTGTCCATCCTGCCGCCAATTTAGAACCAAGCTGAGATTTTTTGACGGAGAGTCTAGAGCCATCCCTGAACATCCCCCTAAAACCACCCCGCCCCCGGCCCCTGCGCAAGCAGCCGGGGGCGCGGCATTTGGCGGCTTTTCCCTCGCCCGCTGCCTGTTCCCTTGCGGGAAAGACGCGCGCAAACAGCTTTTTACATGTACAATCTGGATTGCGAGGAGAATTGTTAACCATGAAAAAAAACGGCACAGAGTATCCTTCTTTGTTGCCTGGCGGCGTTGGCTTTTGACGCTGCCGGGGCTTTCCTGGCCAGGCTGCTGGATTTTCCCTTTGCATACCTCTCGCCCATCCCGCTCTTGATCTACGCCTTGACCGGTTTCCTGGTTGCCCCAGGGCGGTCGATCCGGACAGGCTTGTGGGCCGGGGCCATCGTCGGTTTCGTGGACACCACGCTCGGCTGGGCGATCTTATGGATCATCGGCCCCGGCGACGTATCGTCCCTCCAGCCAACGCTGGACATGTTCGTGGGCGCTGCGGTCATCGCCGTACTGCTGGGAGCCATCTGCGGCCTGGTCGGTGGAGCCATCGGGTTGAAGCTTCGCGAGCGAAATGGCGTCACTTCCGGGCCGGGGAAGTAGACCGGCCTTGCCCCGGTGCTTTTACGGGGTGATCCAGCGCCAGATGTAAGTCGAAATGAATTTCGACTTACGGTTTACCCGCCAGGTGTGATGGTCGCCGCGCGAATTCCAAAGGAACCGAATTGCCAAGTCATCTTGGGGATCATTGCTTGTTGTCGTATAATCCATTCATCATTCAGAATACCTACAGAAAAGGATAATCCGTTGGCAAAAACAAACTACCAATACGAAAAACGTCAAAAAGAACTGGAAAAGAAGAAGAAGAAAAACGAAAAACTGCAACGCAAGCAGGTCAAAAAGAACATCACAGCCAAAGAAACTCCCGACCAGCCTGCCGAAAAGTAAGTTTTTAGGGCAGTCCTCGTTATCTTGAGTCGTTGAGAGACCCTGACGACACAAAGATGTTTTGATGAGAAGCGATCCTTCCGGGTCGCTCTCTTAATTTACCATCCGGCCTTACTCACAGGTTCTTTGCCGCACAGACAAGAAAAGAGATCACGGATACTTCGACAAGCTCAGTACAGGTTCGGCGGATTGAGTTGACATCCCTTCGCTTGCACTCAGGGCAGGCGTGCAAGCAGGGTATTTTCGCGGACGAGTGCCCGCCAGGGTAAAGTGCCCGCCAGGGTATAAACCTGAAAAAATCAGTGGAAATCCGCATCATCCGCGCCAATCCGCGTTCTCTTTTGAGGGATGTCCGGTCTTATTCACAGGTGGAAGAAATGAGCGACTATCAATTCAAGTTGGAACTCGAAGTGCGCGATTATGAATGCGACATTCAGGGCATCGTCAACAACGCTGTCTACCAGAACTACCTGGAGCACGCCCGGCATCTCTTTCTCAAAGAGCGCGACATCGATTTCATCGCATTTTCAAAAAGGGGCATCAACCTGGTCGTCACCCGCGCCGAACTCGATTACCTGTACCCGCTGCGGGCGGACGAGCGTTTTTGCGTGGCGCTGAACCTGGAACGAGTCTCCCGCATCCGGTTTGCCTTCCAGCAGGATATTTACCGCCTGCCGGATGACAAACCCATCCTGAAAGCCAGAATGTTCTGGACCGCCGTGAACGACGTCGGAAGACCTTGCTTGCCGAAAGAGTTGGAAGAGTTGCTGGAAAAGGCGATTCTGCCCAAAGGACTTTGACGGGCCTTTGGAACAATTCATTAGACTTTATCATGGTTTGTTTTTACCCGAATATATGGCGGTTGGAATGCCCAATTTTGCAAGAAAAACCACCATATGTGGGGGCGATCATTAAACCGTGATAATGTCTATTATTGAGCGAAATGTCTGCATCAGTGTCACCACACTTAAGCGTGGTGGGCAATCGGGACACGGAATACACGGGAAAACACGGAAAAAACTGTTGGCGCGCCAAAGCGCTGGGATAATTCGACACCGTCTTGGCATTTTACACACCGTCGCGCATTGTTCACCGTGCCGCGCGGCGATACCCTGACGGGCACACGTGAATCGCCGCGCTATGGGCTGCGCCCCGTGAACGGGGCTTCTTTTCAAGCCCGGTTTACCGGGCGCAA
>JBARBA010000245.1:0-3923 GCA_049792555.1 Anaerolineales bacterium | reverse complement strand
GCGTTAGTTAAAGCGACGGCGTCGTCAGTTAAAGTGACGAAAGCGTCGGTTAAAGTGACGGCGGCGTTGTTAAAAGCGACGATATCGTCGGTTAAAGGGACGGCACCATAGAAAATAGCTCCGGCGTTGGCGTCCAAGCCTGGGCAACAAGGGAGCAAAACGCAGTTACAGGGATGAGTGAGAAAATCGCGCAGGTCCATTTGTTCCGGCGCTGCTTTTAAAAACCAAAAGTTCAATCAAAAAGGAGAAAACATCTCCCAACACAGAAGTGTTCGCCTGGTTCTTCTGAGTTTGTTGGTGATACTCAGTATGCTGCTGGTATCTTGCGGCGCCGAAGATACGCCGCCGGCCGGCGACCAACCCACCCCAGAGCAAACCGCCGGGGACCAATCCACTCAACAACCTGCCGGCGATCAACCCACTCAACCACCTGCCGGCGACCAATCCACCAGCCAGCCGCCTGCGACGGGCGCAGGCGTGGTCAGCACCGGTTTCGTCCCGGCAGTCAACGGGTTTTCCTACCAGAACTATGGCGATACCGGCGTGACCCCCGGCGGCGATACTTTCCCGGTGGTTAATCTCACCTCGGTCGAAATGCGCCGCTTGTTTGGCGATGCCGTTTGCGCTGCGCCGGCCGCCGGCGACAATACCTGTGTGCTCACTCCGCCTGCCCAGCAATGGATGGACCAGAACAACGCCAGTATGCAGGGCGGTCACTGCGAAGGCTTTGCGGTGCTCAGCCAGATGATCTTTGGCGGCCAGGTTGATCCCAACCAGTTTGGCGCTGCGACCGCGGCTGACCTGAAAATCCAGGGCAACGAGCCGCTCCAGCGTGAACTGGCCTATTGGTGGACCACGCAAGGCCCCACCTGGCAGTTGCAGCAAATCCTTGCGCCCAAAGACGCCGTTAATTACCTGACGGATCAATATACCAAAGACCCCAAGGACCTCTTCCGCCTGGGCATTATGAAGGAAGACAAGACCGGCGGTCACGCTATTACAGCTTATGCAGTCGCGGACCAGGGCAACGGCATCACCTGGATCATGGTTTACGATAACAACTACCCCGGCCAGGAACGCCACATCACCGTGGACATGAATGCCAACACCTGGGAATATGAAGCCTCGATCAACCCATCGGTTGCGCCCGACCTGTATAAAGGCAGCGTCACAAATCCGATATTGATTGCCGCCGACCAGCCCCGCCTGCAAAAATTCCCGTGCGATTTCTGCAGCCCGTCTGCCAGCGCCAGCAAGGGCGGCAACCACGTAGCGGCGGGCACGCCCAAATTCAATGAAATCTGGACGGAAGGTTACGTCAATATCGAGTTGCAGGACGAGAAGGGGCGCAAAATCGGTTACGACGAAAAGGGTAATTTTGTGGATGAGATTACCGAAGCAAATTTGCAACCTGTGCTGGCCGGCCCGTTGAGCGAAGTGCCGCCCGTCATCGATATGCCGGTTGGACTGGGCTTTACCACATATATCTATGGCGATAGCAAAGCCGCCGATGAACCCGCTTCTGTCACGATGATTGGCCAGGGTTTCTATATCGGCATCGATGGGCTGCTGATGGCCCCCGAACAACTCGATCAACTGACTTTTGACGGCGAGGGCGATGCCATGACCTACACCACCGACGCACAGGAAAGCCCCTTTATCGTGGTCGGCATCGAGAAAGAAAAAGCCGATTTCGAATTGCAACTGAAGGCCACCAAGGTTTCGAAGGGCACCGACATCAACGTGCTTTTTGATCAAAAGGAAGAAACCTTTGCTTTCGAAACCACGTCCGACGCCCCGGCGGAGTTCGAGCTTTCGATCACACGCATCGACGCCGATGGCAAGGAAGAAACCTTCAGCAACGGCGACACGCCCATTAAAATTGACCCCGGCAAGCTGATGTATTTCTACTTCGGCAAATGGGGCGGCCAGGGCAGCAACCTGGAAGTCGGTTTCGATGCGAACGGCGACGGCACCATCGAAGCCAGTGAAATCTATAACATGGCAGACGCCAAGTAAACGCTACAAATTTGCCTGGCCTTAAATAAAACGAGCAATGAGTCTTCTCACTCATTGCTCGTTTTGCTTTTTGTTTTTTTATTTCTTTACTACTCAGGCCCCTTACGGTTATGTCTAAAATAGAACGCGGATGAGCGCGGATTAAGCGGATTTTCACGGATTTTTTAAAGGGTTTTATCCGCGAAAATCCGCCCCACTCGCGAAAATCCGCATTCTATTTTCTTGTGGCTGAGTAACTTTGTCTTTTTTATTTCTTCAGCATTTCCTTCAACTCACGCTGATTTTCCGCCACTTCCCGCTCAAGGTCATTCATGCGTTGCATCAACAGGCCCACTTCCAGTTCGGCCTTTTGGTTGACCTGGTGGTCGATTTCAGCCGCGATGCGGTCTTTGGAGGCCTGCCGGTTCTGGCTCATCATAATGAACGGTGCGGCATAGGCAGCCTGGAAGGAAAGCATCAGGTTGAGCAGAATAAAGGGATATGGGTCCCAGTGGTTGATCCAGGCGGTGGCATTGAGGGTAATCCAACACGCCAGCAGCGTGCTTTGGACAATGATAAAAGGCCAACTACCCATGGTATCGGCCACGGTATCGGCGATGCGCTGGCCCAGGGTCAGGCTTTCGGCGTCGACTTCGTTAACGTTGCGGCTGACCATGCGGTGCAGCACGCCGTCCATCGTGTGCAGACGCCCGCCCAGCTCGACCAGCACGTCAATGGCGGCGGACGGTTTCTTGTTCAAAAACCCAAAAAATTCCTGCCGCTCAAGCGCCAGCACGGTGACGTCCGTCAGGGCGCGCACCTGGGCCGACCGCGCTTCATTGGTCAACATGGACAACTCGCCAAAAAATCCGCCAGGCTCAATTTCTTGCAGGACAATTTGTTCGCCATCGGCGTTGGCAATCGTTACCTGCACCCTGCCTTCGGTCAGCACGTAAAACAACGCGCCGATTTCGCCTTCGCGGATGATGATCTGGTCGGGCTTGAATTTGATCTCATCCATAATGGCGCGGATGCCGGCCACTTCGGTCTCGTCCATTTCGCTGAACAGGGGGACTTCACGCAATTCGATTTCTGCCACAGGTGTTCTCCTCACGAACCAATCTAATTTGCAACTTGTTCAAGATAAATGGTTGCCTTGCCGTCGTCGTAAGCAAGGATCTCAGCATATCGTCCCCAGTTGACGATGACTTCAACCTGTTTTTCCGCATCTTCGGGCGGGAAATGAAGTTCCAAGGCCGATTGGACGACATCCAGTTCAAGTTCGTGCTTATCGGCTTTATCGAGCAGGTGCAGCAGCCAGCGGAAGGTCGGCAAGCGACGGATGCGTGTGGCAAAGATTTCCTTGCGACTTAAGATGGATGCGTCCGCAAAGGTTTGGCCGAGGGCCGTCAGGATGATATCGCCCTGTGTCACGGTTGCAAAACCGAGCATCTCTGTGGCTTCGGTCAACTGCAACAAGTGCTCCGAGTCAACTTTATTTTCCCCAACGAGTTGGTAAATATCGGCGCGGTCATCGGGTTTTTCTGCCAGCGTCTCAAGCAGACCGGCAATATTGGCAACGTGAACGTCCGGCAGGGTGCGGATGCGGCCCGGCTCGCCAGGGGCTGAACCAAGTTCATCGGGTTCGGGTTGTGTCTGCCCGGCCAAAGTGGCATAGACCAAATCCATTTTACTGATGAATTCCGGCGATTTACGCTGGCGAGGATGGGGCAGGTCGATCACCAAATCCGCAACAACGCGCCCCGGTTCCTTCTCCATGACAACGATCCGGTCGGCAAGCGTGACTGCTTCTTCGATGTTGTGTGTGACCATCAAAATAGCTTTGGTAGGGATAGCGCCTGCCAGCCACAATTCGAGCAATTCGCCGCGCAAAGCCTCGGCGGAAAGCACATCCAGGGCCGAGA
>JBARBA010000244.1:0-8449 GCA_049792555.1 Anaerolineales bacterium | reverse complement strand
GGGCTGGTCCGAACCCAGCGCGAACCCCTGGACAGTTGGGTTGGCCAATATCAGCAACAAAGGCAATAAAACCAGCACGAAAGTAACAATTTCAATAGATCTCTGCTTCATAAGGCGCCTCTCGAAGTGAAAACAACTGACGACGGAGAGTATTATACCTGTTAATGAGAACCGGCCTTTCGGTAAAAGGCCGGTTCTTTAAAGGTATGTCAAAATCGGAAAGCCGTCACCTGTGGGCTGGCTTATGGATAGTACTTGACCACCAGCAACGGTCTGGCTCTGAGCGCTGTTGTATCTCCGCTAAAGGCCTTGTAATAATCGGGCTTCTTGTTGTTGTTGTCGTCGAGCGCAAAGCGCAGGCGGAACTGCGTCAACCCGTAACGGTTGATGAACGGGAAGGCCCGGCCAGACAACGGAATAAGGCAACTTCCGGTTGCGGCGCAACTGGGTTGGCTGCCGACAGCAGCAAAACTGGACGCTGCCTGGAAGTCGATAAGCTGCACATATTTGGTCGATCCGAAGAAACCGCTTTTTACATCGGCCTTCAAATCGCTCCAAATAAACGGGCTTATTCCATAAATCCCCGCCCCGGTCAAATAAATCGTCGCAGACTGGATGGATGCGGTGGGTGGCAGCAGCGCCGTGTTGAACGTGATAATGGCGCGGTACTGGCGGTTTGCCACATCGTCGCCCATGATGAGGGTGGTGTTGGCCGTATTCATCGAGCCGCCGATGCCGGTGAATTCTCCGGATTCGAGCACCCAGCCATCATACAACCCGCCCATGCCATAAAACGTTGTCTGGACGGGCGCCGTTGCAGATCGGACGGCAGGCTGATCCGAACCCAGCGCGAACCCCTGGACAGTTGGGTTGGCCAATATCAGCAACAACGGCAATAAAAACAACACAAAGGTAGCAATTTCGATTGATCTTTGTTTCATCAGACACCTCCGGGAGAATTGAAAAGGCTCAAGCGTGTTCTTTAAACAACAAATATATTATACGCCCTCTCGGTATCATTTCAATATTTTGGGGAGGTTGTTGTTGACAGGTGGTTTCCCCCTGCCGAGGACTACGCGGTATGGCGGCGGGACAGCGCTGCCGCCTACTCAACCGCCGATGGAGATGATGCGCCGGATGTGCCGGTTTGTCACGGCAATTCCCAGACAGCCCTTATACCAGCGCATCCACCACCAGCGCCAGGAAGAGCAGCATGAGATACATGCTGGAGTAGCGGTACATTTGCCAGGCGGCTTTATTGCTTTCGAGCCGGTACACCCGCCAGGCGGCGTAGAGCAGCCCGCCGCCGAGCGCCAGCGCGGAAACCAGGTAGACGATTCCCGCAAAATGGAAGACGGACATGCTCAAGGAGAGCGTCACCAACAGGATGGTGTAAATCAGCACCTGTTTGCGAGTCTCCGTTTCTCCGCGCACTACGGGGAGCATGGGCACGCCCGCGCGGGCATATTCGTTGCGGCGGACAAGCGCCAGCGCCCAGAAGTGCGGCGGAGTCCACATGAAGACGATGGCAAACAGGAACAAGGCAGGAATATCGAGACGGCCCGTCGCTGCGGCCCAGCCCACCAGCGGCGGAATGGCCCCTGCCCCACCGCCGATGACGATATTCTGCACGGTAGCTTTTTTTAGCAAAATGCTGTACAAGACGACATAATAGAATATCCCGGCCAGGGAAAGGAAAGCGGCCAGGAAATTGACAAAACCGGCCATAAGATAAAAACTGATAATGCACAACGCCAGGCCAAAGGCCAGTCCTTCGGCGGGCATCATGCGCCCGGCGGCCATGGGACGCCTGGATGTGCGCTGCATGTTCTTGTCGAGGTCGCGGTCGATATATTGGTTAATCGCGCCGGAGCCGCCAGCGGCCAGCGCGCCGCCGAGCAGGGTCCAAAACGTCAGCGGGAACGAAGGCCAGGTTTTGCCGCCCGCCACCAGCCCGGCAAAGGTTGTCACCAGCAAGAGCGCAACGATGATCGGCTTGGTCAGGGTCAGGAAATCTTTCAGGCGCTGAACAACGTCGAGCGGGGGAAAGGCAACAGCGTCTTTGGCCAGGTAGCCGGCAGCCGCCACCAGTCCAAGCAGCGAGACCCACAGGGCCAGCGCCGTCAGCGAGTGAAAAACCTGGTAAACGGGAGCAAAGTCACGGGTCGAGAGGATCGCGCCGGTAAAGGCTTGGGCAAAGAACAAAATCACCGTCGCTGTGGTCAACGGCAGCAGCAGGCGATGATCCCGCTGCGTTTTCCAGGCATAGAAAAGCAGGGAAAGCATCAAAATAACGGCCCCGACCACCGAAATGCGGTGAAATAAAAGCGCCCAGCCGACTGCGCCCTGCGGCACGCACAACGGCCAGCCCGCGCAGGCTTCAAGACTCCCCTGCGCAGCGACCAAACGACCGCCAATGGACAGCAGGAAAACAGCCAGCAGGGAAAGAAAAGCCAGTTTGGCAAAAGAGGTTGTAAGGGAGAATTTCATTTTTGCTCCGTTTTGGCCTGCCTGAGCAGGTAGAGAAAGGGATAGCCAAAGAAAAGCAACGCGGCAAAGGTGAACCACTGCAACGCATACCCGAAGTGCGGGCCTTCGTCGATGACGACTTCGGGCTGGAACGGATAGGGCGGCTGCGCGCGCGCCGGGTCGGGATTGGGCTGGACAAAAACCGGCAGGAGTTTGTAGGGGACCTGTTGCGCAATCCGTTCGACGTTGGCGATGTTCCAATAATCGAGGCGGGCCTGCCCCGGAGTGAGCGTGGGATCAGGCACTCCCCCCAGCTCCGGCTGCGTTTCGCCGAGGCGCAGGATGCCGCTGAGGGTGACGACGCCCGGCTGGTCATATTGCCGCCAGTCGGCGGGCGAGGTATTCCCGGCAGAAGGAATCCAGCCGCGCTCGACGAGCAGCGCCGTTCCATCGGAGAGAACCAGCGGGGTCAGCAAATAATATCCGGGCTGGTTGTTGTAGTACTGGTTGCGAAGCGCGACCTGGTGGGTTGGGTCATATACGCCGCTGACTTCAACAGCGCGATATTCCATGCCGGTGAGATCAAGCTGCGGCGCGGACGTGATTTTCAACACCGGAAGCACGCTGGTAACAAGATAATGGGCATTAAAAGCGCGGCGCTGGTCAAGCCGGTCAAGCTGCCAAATGCCGAGGCGCACACAAATTAAAGAACCTATCACCACCAACAGGGTGGTCACAATCCACTTGCGGGAGAACATCAATCGCAGGACGGTCATTCGGTCTCCTACACTTTTGGCTTGAGCGGCCAGACGAGGAAACCGTAAAGGGCAAACAGAAATCCAAGCGGGATACCGGCAATAAAAATGGCATATAGTCGCGTGGAATTTGTCACTGCCTCGCGCACATCCAGCCCCAGATACTTTGTGGGTTCGAAAGAGCAGGTAATAGCCAGATTGTTTGCCTGGCTAAGGGTTAAGCTGGCGGAAGCGCCCGGTGGAATAAAGAGCGGACCAAAATAATGATTAACCACATCTTCGTTTTTAACAACCAATGTATCCCCCAGGACAAAAGTCATGTTGTCAGGTAAAGCGGAACTCGATTCGCCGCGCGCAACTTTCTCAGCCGTTCCAACCGGGATAACCAGTTCGACGCGCTGCGGAGCGCGTTCCGCTTCGCTTTTGACAAACGGAAAGGTTAGCTCATTAATTCCAACTCCTGCGACAACCCCCAGCAGCATTGAAATCAACATACGCCGGACGATTAAGCCAAACATATTTTCCTCGATCAGATGCGGCCTTTCAGGCCGCCCCCAAGAAAACTGGCTCTTAGGAACTTAGAAATTAAATCCTTGTACAAAAAGCAAGAAAATTAACCACGAAGTCACGAAGCCACAAAGAATTCTTTGGTTCTTTCTTCAAGACTTGGTGTCTTGGTGGCTTCGTGGTTAAGGTTTTTCTTTTCCGGCTTGTCCAGGTTAGGAATTAGCGTGAAACTCGGACACGGAAGACACGGAACACGCGGAAAGAGCTTAAAAACGAAGATTTTTTTCGTGTTTTCCGTGTTTTCCGTGTCCCAAAAAGTTTTAATCACGGAGATTCCCAAATATCCAGAAAACTTTCACGAGACCAGACGTCCGATCAGGTACAAAGCCGGGTAGAAGAAAATCCATACCACGTCAATAAAGTGCCAGTAAACCGTTGCCGCTTCCACTGCCCAATGTTCTTCAGGACTGTACAAACCCCGCCTGCCGTTGCGTATGATGATCGCAAGAAAAATCAGGCCGGTCAAGACATGGAAGGCATGCATACCGGTCATCATGTAGAAAATGCCGCCGGCAACGCCGGAACTGGCGGTAAGTCCCTCAGCGGCGGCGCTGGGCCATTCGACAAAGACCACGCCGAAAACGAATCCCAGGCCGAGGATGAAAGTGACGGCTGTGCTGAGAAGGAAACCCTTCCTGTCACCCAGCGCCATTTTTGTCTCGGCGCGGTTCATAAAAAAGCTGGAAACCAGCAGAACGGTGGTCACGACCAGGCCAAGATATTGGTTCAATGGAGGCCGGGTCATGCCCAGCAAATAGAAACGCGACACCAGCAGACCGCCGAATACAAAGCTGTCGGACAGGAGGAAGAGCCACAGGCCAAGACGATTGGTTGCCAGCTTCCAGGCATAGCTGTGGTGATCCTGGTCTTCAGGCTCCTCTTCAAGCAGTTTGTAAATGTGCATGTAATAATAGACCACCAGCCCGACTTTGATCAGCGCAACAATCGAAAGCAGCAGGAGCGACTGAGTGGTTATGGCGATGGTGAACTCAACCAGCGTCAGGAAGGCCAGGAAGATGAATACGATCATGCCTTGAAACAGGGAGCCGGAATGTTGTTGGTGTGTCACGTTTTCTCTCCAGTGCTAATGCATTTTGTATCTACTCAATTACTCAATATTTTAGGGAAGCTGCTGTCGACAAGTGGTTTCGACACCTGCCCTGGCGGGCGGTGCCAGGGTACGGCGGCGGGACAGCGCCGCCGCCTACTCAACCACCGATTATTTGAGAAGTTAGCGCATTTTAACGTAAACGGAGCCGGGCAGACCGTAATCGTAGGGTTCGCCAACGACTTCGAATTCAGTGTCGTAATTATGGATGGGCATCGGCGAAGGAACCTGCCACTCAGGGGAGCGGGAGTTCCAGACATTGCCGGTTTCAGTCTTGCTGCTTTTGAGCGTCTTGTACATATTATAGAAGAAAACCAGGACGGAAACGGCAATTGCAAACCCGGCGATGGTCATCCAAAGCTGCCAGGGGTCAAAGCCCAGGGCGGGATCATAATCTGCGATACGGCGGCGCATGCCCAGCAAACCAATGCGCATCATGAAAAGCGTCAGGAGCAGGAAGGAGGGCGTCATCAGCCAGAAGTGTAACTTGCCCAGCTTTTCACTCAGTTGTTTGCCGGTCGCTTTGGGGAACCAGTAATAGATGGCCGCAAAGAACGGGAAGATGTAACCGCCAAAGATGGTGTCGTGGAAGTGCCCGACGATAAAGTAGGTGTCCGTCAACTGCAAGTCGGTGGAAACGGTCGCATTGGGCGGGCCGGAAAGGCCGCCGATCAGGAATACGATAATGCCACCCAAGACAAAAAGCATCGGCGTGGGAGTTTCGATTTTCCCTTTCCACAACGTTGCCACCCAGGAAAAGAATTTCACGCCCGTAGGAATAGCCACCAGCAAAGTGCTGTACATGAACGGCACACGTAAATATTCAGCCATGCCAGATGCGAACATGTGATGCGCCCAAACCGTGAAGCCGACCAGCGCAATTGCGAGCGAAGACATTGCCACCCATTTGTAGCCAAAAAGCGGCTTGCGGGCGAAGACCGGGAGCAGTTCGCTGATGATGCCCAGCCCTGGCAGGACGAAGACGTACACCGCCGGGTGGGAATAGAACCAGAACAAGTGCTGGAAAAGGATCGGGTCGCCGCCCCTGGCTGTATCAAAGAAGGGCATACCATACAGCCTTTGGAACAAGACCAGTTGGAAGGAAAGCCCGATCATTTGGGTGGCCGTTAAAGTGATGATCGAAGTCGCAATCGCCGCCCAGACAAAGATCGGCAGGCGGAAAGCCGTCATCCCTTTCACGCGCAGGCGCAGAACCGTCACGAGCAGGTTCACAGCGCCGAGGATCGAAGACCAACCCGCCAGCCACACCCCGGCGAAGAACATATCCATGCCCATTGGGGCTTTGACCGACAGCGGCGGGTACCCCGTCCAGCCGGTATCGAAACCGCCAAAAGCCAGGCTGGAAAGTAATACAATCGACGCGGGAACCGCGATCCAGTAGGAGAAAGCGTTCAGGCGCGGGAAAGCCATGTCTCTTGCGCCGATCAGCATGGGCACGAGGTAATTGATAACGCCCGCAACACCCACCAAAATCGAGATGATCATGACGATGCCGTGCAGGCTCATCAACGTGTTGTAAAGCTGTAGAGCGTCGGCTTGAGCGCCGGTGCTCGTCAGATTCGTGAGCACATCCACGCCCGAATGGGCCAGTTCCAGGCGGAAGATCATCGCAAACAGGCCGCCGATGCTCATCAGTAACAGCGAGGTGATCGTGTATTGGATGCCGATCACTTTATGATCGAGCGAGACGCTGAAATATCTCTGCCAGCCGGGAGTATCTTCCGGGTGTTCGGGGGTTGTTTCGCCTTTTGCCCACTTCAGCCAGTCGCTGACGGCGCCCACGCCGTAGAGGAAGGCCAACGCCCCGACCAACGCGCCAACCACCCAGGCCGGTTCCATAAAACCGAAGTGGCCCAGGTCAAAGACCACGTAATCCGTTCCGGTGAACTGATTCGATGCCCATATGAGCAAGGTTGCGAAGGCCGCGCCCAGCAAGGTGAAGGCAAACTGCCAAGCCAGGCCGCGCGTGATCCAGCGATAGCCGATGAGGCCGTAGAAAAAAGCAATTACTGCCACCAAAATGCCCAGGAACCAGGCTAACGGGACCATCAAATCGGCGCGATCGAAAAAGTGCGTCAGGTCCAACTGGCCGGCTGCAATCCAATGGATCAGGAGGCCAACACCTGTGCCCAGCACAAGGCCGATCGCCGAGTAGAGCAGTCCTTTAAGAAAACCCCCGGAATTATTTTTAGTCATGGCGTTTCTCCTACTTTACTGTCATGATGAAAGCCACCAGGTCGGCAATCTGACTGTCTTTCAAGATCAGGCCGAAATTGGGCATGGCATTGGGGCTGAAGCCCTGGACGGTTTTGGCGCCCGGGATTTTGATCGATTCGGTGATATAGGCTTGGTCAGCGGTCACTACACTGCCATCCGACAGTTTCACCTTCGAGCCGAACAGGCCTTTCCAGGTGGGGCCAATGCCTTTGGAACCATCCAAAGAGTGACAGGTCTTACAGCCATCCTGGCTGTAAAGATTCTGGCCGCGCGTTGCATCGGGTTTACCCGCAGAGGCTGCTTCCTGGGCTTTGGCAATTGCGGTTTGGTCTGCCACCCATTTGTCATATACGGCCTGCGTCACAACGTGCAGGGGCTTTTCCATAAAGGCGTGCCTGAGGCCGCAGAGTTCTGCGCAGCGAATCGTATAAGTGCCGAGCAGGTCAGGCGTAATGCGATAATTTTCGATGGCGCCCGGCACAATATCCTGTTTGACGCGAAATTCAGGCACCCAAAAGGAGTGGATCACATCCAGGCTTTGCATTTTGAGCACAACCTGTTGGTTAAGCGGCAGGTAAAGTTCATCCGAACCAAAGCCCTGTGGGTATTCAAAATGCCAGTTCCATTGGCTGGCGATGACGCTGACTTCAATGGCCTGCGGGTCAGCAGCCTGGATTTGGCGCAGGTTGCCCGCGCCGATAACGCCCAGCGCAATCACGATCACCAGGGGGATAACCGTCCAGACGATTTCGAGCCTGGTATTCCCTTCGATATGCTCGCCGTCGCCGGTCTCCCCTTTTTTGCGGCGAAACACGATCAGGCTGTACGCCATTGGGACCATAATCAAGGCAAAGAAAAAAGCGATGAGCTTGATCTCCAAATCGAAGAGCCAATCGATCGGGACTGCCTGGGCGCTGGCTTCGACAGGCATTAAGCCAAGCGAGTTCAATCCCATATAGACCAGGACTGCCGCCGCTGCCACCAGTACGATCATCACGAGATAATGAAGCGCATTGCGCATAAATCGGTCTCCACTTTATGAAAGAGTTATTCGTCCCAAGTAATCCGTCCGGTCGTCATCCTCAACAATTGCCAAGTCGGGCCGATGCGTAAGAAAGAAAGTAAACTAAGGTAAATTTACAACAGTTGCTCTGTTCTGTCATCAGCACATCTGCATTAATTAGGGGATTTTCATCGGCGATGCGGATGATTTCAGCATCACCCCTTTCGACGGTTTGTCTATGAATAAGGCAAGGGCTGCTTCAAGTAATCGAGGCGTTAACGAAAACAAACGCGCCAGACGCTTGTATGT
>JBARBA010000243.1:0-3334 GCA_049792555.1 Anaerolineales bacterium | reverse complement strand
GCACGTAGATTATCCACTTTGGAAAAAGGCCTGTTTCTTTATTTGCGAAGGTTTTGGATTACCAATTGACCTATATGCAGCTATTTTGTTGTCAAAGAAAATAGTTGATGGAACTCTCATAAATACATGAAATCACGATTCAAAACCGTCTTTCAAAACCTGTCTAATTCTGGTCGGTGGTGCCATCGCTAACCCCACCGCCAGTTCAGAACCGGACATGAGACTTTCGCCTCATCCGGCTCATCAAAACAGGCTCTTGTCACGAGCACTTGTCAGCATCCAAAAACGACGGGCTGATCTCAGTCCCGTCGTTTTGTGTTTAACCGCGCGGTCAGGCGCTCTTGGGCTTGCGCGTGGGCTTCTTGCGCTCGCTCTTGCGCACCCCGCCCGCCTGCTCGTAGGCGTTGCTGTCCTTGCCGTATTTTGCGCTGACGCCCTCGAGCATCCGCTCACTGAGCGCCGCCATGGCTTTCTCCTGGGCCAGCAGGTCGTTGGCTTGCGCATCGAGCGCCGACAAATGGTTGTTGTACGTTTCGAGATTGGCCTGCAGACTGGCAATCTCGGTTTGATACGCGGCCAGGGTCAGGCCGTTGCTCAAATCCAACTTGGCGTCAATCGATTTCAAGTTATTGGCGCGTTGCTGGGCTTTTTCCAACTCTTTGGAAGTGCGTTTTCGACGGGACATGACGATGATTCTCCTTTTGTGGTTGAATTTTCTAAAATTCTAGCGCGTTTTTAAGCCGCATTCAATAGGAAATTTGGGCTAATTCAAACCTATATCGAACCAATTTAAGTTTATATCGAATAAACTCAAGTATATATCGAACAGACTTGAACAAATTTTGAACCAACTAAAATCTGTATCGAACCTGATTAAATTTACATCGAATCAACTTGAGCGCATATCGAACAAAATAAAACCTGTATCGAACAAATTTTACTGTGTATAAAACAAAATCAAACCTGTGTCGAACTTATTTTAGCGCATATCGAACCAACTCGAACTCACATCGAATCAAATTGGGGTGGTTGATCCTTCCGGCAAATCGGGCGCGCCCGGACCGCTCTTGGGCTTGCGCACGGATTTCTTGCGCTCGCTCTTGCGCACCCCGCCTGCCTGCTTGTAAACGATGCTGTCCTTGCCATATTTCACGCTGACGCCCTCCAACATGCGCTCAGTGAGCGCCGACAAGTTTTTCTCCTCGGCCAGCAGGCTGCTGCCCTGCGCGTCAAGCGCCGACAACTGGTCGTTATACATTTTGAGATGGGTTTGCAGACCGGCAATCGCAGCCTGGTAAGCGGTCAGGGTCAGGCCGAAGCCCAAATCCAACTGACCATCGATGGATTCCAGGTTGTTCGCGCGCTCCTGGGCTTTTTCCAACGCTTTGGAATTACGTTTTTGGCGGGACATGGCAACAGTTCTCCTTTGACGATCGGATTTTCTAAAAAATTAACACGTTTTTCGCATCAACAGCGCCGGTGGTTTTACGGCGTGATCTGGTTAATCGCGCCCTGCCCGTCCACCGCTTCGGTGACGTAGCCGCCTGCTGCAACGTAGATCACCCGCATGGAAGCAGGATTACAACCTTATGATGACGCCTTCATTTGGCCTTAAATCTAACGCGGCAAGCGAGACGGTCTCTTCACGGTCCAGGCAAGTGGAGAGCAGGATGCGCCCCGTTCCTTTGCCGGGCAGCGAGAGTTGGCGCTTTTCGGGGCCAAAGTTGAGCGCTGCCAGGAAGTGTTGATCTCCCGATGAGCGCAGGTATACAAAACAATCCTGTTCCGGGACGTCCACCGGCTGATAACTTCCGCCGTGCAAGGCCGGGTTGTCATGCCGCAGCCAAAGCAGCCGCCGGTAAAGGTTCAGGATGGAAGCAGAATCCGCAGATTGTGAGGCAACGTTCCGCGCAGGGTAATCCGTCGAAACGGGCAGCCAGGGTTCGACGGTGGAAAAACCGGCAGCCGGGCTATCGTCCCATTGCATGGGGGTGCGGGCCACGTCGCGGCTGCGTTCGGGGCCGAGATTGATCCCCTGCGGGTCCTGCATCTTCTCCGGCGGGATCGCGCCGTTTTCCATCCCCAACTCGTCGCCGTAATACAGCGTGGGCGTGCCCCGCAGCGTCAACAGCAACATGGCCGCCAAACGCGCCTGGGCCTGACCCCCAAAGCGGGTCGCCAGGCGGGGCGAATCGTGGTTTCCCAAGACGTAATTTGGCCAGGCAAAAGCAGGCAGCGCAGCTTCCATCTCTTCCACCGAACGGCGTATGGCCTGCGCCTGCCAGGAGGGCAGCCCCATCAGGCGGAAATTGAAGGGCAAGTGCAGTTCATCCCCGCCCTGCCCATAATAAAGCACCCAACGCGACAAGGGCATCCATAACTCGCCGATGCCGCAACGGTCATCGAACTCGTCCAACACGCGGCGGATCGCGCGGATGATCTCGTGAACATCGTCCTGATCCTCCGTGTAGGTGTGGAATTGCCGGCCAAAGAGATCGTTTGCAGGCAGGTTGGGGTCGGCGCCGGGGTTGGGCGGGTTATCGCGCAAATCGGCGTCCTTAAGCAACAGGCCGATCACGTCCATACGAAAACCGTCCACCCCACGCTTCAACCAGAAACGCAACGTATCCAGCATGGCGGCCCGCACTTCGGGGTTGCGCCAATTCAACTCAGGCTGCTCTTTGACGAACTGGTGAAGATAATATTGGCCGGCGCCCCGGTCGAACGTCCAGGCCGGGCCGCCGAAAAAACTACCCCAATTGTTGGGGGGACCCGCGTGGTCTTCACCCGGTTTTCCATCCCGCCAAATATACCAATCGCGCTTGGGGTTGTCCCGGCTGCTGCGCGATTCGACAAACCAGGGGTGCCGGTCGGAAGTATGGTTGGGGACCCAGTCGATGACGATTTTGATCCCCCGCCGGTGCGCTTCGGCAACGAGTCGGTCGAAGGTAGCCAGGTCGCCAAACAGCGGATGCACATTGCAATAATCGGCCACGTCGTAGCCGAAGTCGGCCATCGGAGAGGGATAAAACGGACTCAGCCAGATAATGTCTACCCCCAGGGAAGCCGGAGTGCCGTCGTTGAGATAATCGAGCCTGGCGATGATCCCTTCGAGATCGCCGACGCCGTCACCGTTAGTGTCTTTGAAGCTGCGAGGATAGATTTGATAAACGACGCCACGTTGCCACCAGTGAAGATTCATCATCCTTGTCCTTTCAGTTATCGCCGTAGGGCGGAATTTATTCCGCCTTACACTCCGCCCCAAATTCCATTCTTTGGGGTGTTGCCAAACAGGAAGGGCGGAATAAATTCCGCCCTACACTCCGCCCCGAAT
>JBARBA010000242.1:0-4952 GCA_049792555.1 Anaerolineales bacterium | reverse complement strand
GTCATTCCGGCGAAGGCCGGAATCCAGACAGTTAAAGAATCCCCACGCTGCGTGTGTTGTTGGGGCTTTAGCCCCTTACAACCACGGCGTACTCCTTGCGGGTGCAAGTGGGACAACACCATGGCTTTGTCCGCTTTGCGGAGTCTTTTTATAACTGGATTCCGGCCTTCGCCGGAATGACGGCTTAATGGATTATCTGGGATAAATGTAGGGTGGGCACGTTTTTCCCCGCAAGGGGGAGGCCGTGGTTGTAAAGCCGCTGAAGCGTCAACAACCACGCACTGTGCCCACGCGGTTACCAATCCGCGTGGGCAGACGATAAAACTGTCTGCCCACCCTACGATTATTTTGAGAACAAATTTACCGTGGATTTCATTGCAAACGCAGTTTGCGTGCTGCGGTCAAGTGAGGTACGATGCCGGGCATGAGTACGATTACTTTCGATACCCTGAAGTTTGCCGAACGGCTGGAAAAAGCCGGGCTGACACGCGAACAGGCCGCAGCATTTGCCGAGGCGCAGAAAGATGCATTTTCCGAGGCTCTCGATACTACGCTTGCTACCAAATCTGATATCGCTATTCCTGATTCCAAGGTCGATAAGTTGTCCTGGATGATGGGCATCCTCATCGCACTGGCCGTCGCCAACTTTGCCAAGCAGTTTTTCTGACTGTTCATCGTTACCTCTCCGTAGTTAACTACGTTCAAGCGGCACTGCGCCGTTGCAAGCGCGGTTTGCGTGCTGAGGTCAAGTAAGGTACGATGCCGGGCATGAGTACTCTAACTTTCGACACTCTCAAGTTCGCCAACAGGCTAAAGGTTGCCGGTGTGTCCGACAAACAGGCAGAAGCTGAAGCCGAGATGCTGGGCGAGGCACTCGAAGTCAATCTGAAAAATCCACTGACAGAGGACATGCTACGCCGTGAACTGCTACTACTTGAACAGCGCATCACCATCAAGCTAGGCGGCATCATCGCCGTTGCCGTCGGCATCCTCATCGCCGTCATGCGCTTGCCGCACTGAGCGGTGTGCCATAAATCCCGGATTCCATTTCTACGCTTACTACCTATTCACCACGAAGCACACGAAGGATCGCATGTCATGATGGGTATTGCTTCGATTGGTGCAAAACGGCATAGACGATAACCCGCGAGGCTTTAATGCGATAAACGAGAGTGCAAGGGTATTCGGATAGTGGCAATTCCCGTGTCCCCGGCACTCGGCCCGGCTTTCCCATCTCCGGAAATGTTTCCAGCTTTTCCGCTGTGTTGTAGATGGACTTAACGACCTTTTGCGCGGCTGCCGGATTATCTCTAGCAATGTACTCTTCCGCCGCCGCGATGTTGCGGAAGGCGCACCTGGTTAATTCAAGCCGCTTTTTTGCGCTCATGTCTCGCTTTGTCAAGCTGCGCCCAGAATTCTTCTTTTCCGTACACCCGTCCTGCCTTTTCATCAGCCATTCCGGCTTCGACTTGCCCGGCAAACCATTCCTCGTATTCCAGTTGGTTCTTGACCGCCTGCCTGACGATTGCATCAGGGGTGCGCCGCGATCCGGCTGAGATTTTTTCCAGCCGCTTGATAAGCGTTTGCGGCAATGTGATGGTATTGCTCATGGCGGTACCCCCAGACACTTTAATAGTCTCAATTCTACGACAAAAAGGAAAGCAAGGAAATTCGTGTTAATACTCACCAGACCAGTTTGAGTCTGGCATAGCTCAGCCGCCCCATACTGAAACGCGGGACGAGCGGGTCTGTCTCCGTGTACTGGTAACTTTGGTTGGTGGCGTTACGCACCCCCATATCCACCGAGCCCACCCGGTTGAATTTCCAGTTCAGGCTGGCGTCCACTTGATTGAAGCTCTGCCGGATATCGAGCAGGATGGCGTTGTTGCTGGTATCCGATGATTGCTGGGTGGCGCTGAGCAGGTTATGGCTCCAGCCCAGGCTCGCCGTCCATTGCGAACTGGCCAGCCAGCGCAGACCCAGTTGCTGCGAGCGCAAATGCTGCTCGATGACGGAATCATTCTGAAGTGATTTAGGATCATGATGGATATGCTCATCGTCATAAGCCAGACTCGCGATCCACGGCGTCCCCTGCGGTTGCCAGTGCAAAGCCAGGCGCGACTCGTCAATCTGCGTTGTAGTCATAAGCTGAACACCATTAAACAACGGTGCATCAGCCCAACGCCGCTGCGTCTGCCCTTCCAGCAGCCAGGCGGCATCCAGTTGTTTGTCCGCGCCCAGCGCGAGACCCCGCGCCAGCTTGTAGGTATCATCCTGGCGGTTCAGCACGAAGCCTGCCAGGCTGGCCTGTGCCAGCGAGGCGTTGCCCACGGCGGCATCGTTCAGGTTTTTCCATGCGGCCAGGCGCACGTGCGTCGCGCTGTCCGGCGTGTAAACTGCGCCCAGCTTCGGCAGCCAGCGCCGCAAGTAGGTGCTGTTCGCACCAATCCCATTATCGTTCTTGCCCCAGGCCAATCCCGCTTCCAGTTGCCAATAGGGATTCAGCGCCTGATGCCAATCCATATAGATTTGCTGCGCGACATTGGTAACGCCAGTAGCGCCAAAACTCGTCCCATTAAGCGGCGAACGAGCCGCACTCGCGCCCCATTGCGTATCATAGGCTGCGCCGCTGCGGCGGTATTGCAGTTCCGCGCTGCGGGCTTCGCTGCTGGCATACAATGTAATTTGCGGGAAGGGTAGCGTCGGCCCGCAACACGGCGCGGCAATGTTGCTGTAAGGCAAGGTGTTGTCGATAAATTCAAAATTGTTGGTTTGGCCGGTCTGCTGGTGGCTGATCAAGGCGCGCAACTCGCTGTTGTCGCCCAAGCTGTGGCGCAGCCCCAGGCGCGTGATGCCGCTGTTGTCTTCGATCTGGTGATATTCTCCCCAGTTATACGGGTCCGCAGGAAAGCGTATTTCGCCGTGCCGCGAAGTGAAGGTCTGGCGCGACACGAACAACTGCGTGGAGTCGGACGCTCGCCATTGCACATTAGCCTGCAAGACACGGTTGTCGAGGTTATTATAAAGCCCGAAACCGTCGGTCTTGTATTGGCGTTGCGCGACGCTCAGTCCCAGCGTGTCGCTGCCCACCCCCGCGCGAACTTGTTCCCCGTTGGTATTCTGGCTGCCGCCGATGGCATCGGCTTGCAGCGCCGCCCGCTTGCTAAACAGCTCGTCGTAATTGTTATAGCTGGCTTGCTGCGCGCCGAGTTCGCTGATTGCGCCGTGTTGCGGGGTGGTTGCGCCGGTTTGCCCAAAACCGTCGCCGTAGATATCCAGTTCCGATGGCAGGTTGCCCGGCTCTTCGTTGAACAGGCTTTGCAGCAGCAAGCTGCGCCGCGCCGATTCGGCGAAGCGCTGCCCTTGCAAAACGTCGGCCTGATTTCTCAAGTTGGCCGCATTCTTTTCGCCGACCGGGGTGGACAGGGTTTGAAACGCGCGCGCCTCCATCCCCAATTGACGCTGCACCTCGGCGAGATTGGCCTGCAACAGTTGCTCGTCTTCCTTGAGCAAGCGTTCGCCGCGATAAACCTGACGATATGCCAGCCGCGCTTGTGCCTCGCGCAAACTATCGCGCGCCTCCAGCGGACGGTTGCCCTGCAATGCCGCCTGCGCCTGATACAGCCAGGGGACGGGGTCTTTGGGGTCGGCTTGTTGGGCGCTGCGCCAGCTTGCTGTTGCCGCTTCGGTTTGCCCCAGATTTTGTTGCGAGCGCCCGAGGTAAGTGAGGATCAGCGCGTCGCCGGGATCGGCTTCATCGGCCGCTTGCAATTTGTCTTGCCCGGCCTTGAAATTACCCATTTTTATTTCGGCCAGACCCAGACCCAATAAGGCCTTGGCATCTTTGGGGTCGCGCTGCAAAGCCGTTGTAAACGCGGCTTTGGCTTGCTCTGCTTTCCCGTCGATCAGATAAACCAGGCCGCTGACGGCGACGACGTAGGGGGGCGTGGCGTCCGCCGCCTGCGCTTGAGCCAGCAATGTCCTGGCCGCTGAAATCTGGTCGAGCGTCAGCGCGAGTTCGGCCTCGCGCGCCAGGGAGATCGCCGAGGATGGTGTGCGGGTATTAAAGTCGTGCATTTCTTTGCGCGCTTCCGCCAAACGCCCCATGCCTTGCAAAGCATAGGACAGCGCCAGATGCGGCAAAACGCCGCCTTCCGAAACTTGCGCATGTTGTGCCGCGTCCAGCGCTTGTTGCATTTGTCCCTGTTGCAGGTGTGCCATGGCGGTGAGCGCGTAGGCGTCCGCAGCATGCTGGGGGTTGGCCAGCAAAGGGCTCAGGTTTTCCAGCGCCTGTTTGGACTGGTTGCCTTGCAGCAAAAAGCTGGCGCGCAACAAATTCATCTCGGCTTTGGTTTCCGCGCCGGTCTGCCCGCTTTTGTCCGCCTCATCGAGCAGGATCAGCGCATCGAGAAAGCGGTTGTCATGCTGTGCCTGGATGGCGGCAAGCATCGCGGGAGTGGGTTGCTGGGGTTGATATTGGGTCGCCACCAGCGGCATCGTCCAGATCGCACTTCGCCCCTGCCCCACGGCTTGCTCCGAAGGAGGCAGGATTTGTTGCCCCAGAAAGGTATCTTCATCGGCAGCCTGTGCGATTTCTGCCGCCAGACTTAGTCCGACGACGCATAAAGACAGTACAAGGCCTGAGTATTTCATGGTTGACGATGGGCTAGCAGGATGATGGAGGGCGAATATTAATACAAAATGGCTTGTTGTAAATCAATATTTTCCATGGCCCGCCAGTTTGGCGGGTAAGCAATCATGCGTGGCTGAATTAAGGGCGCTCCCTCATCCCTAGCCCTTCTCCCGGCGGGAGAAGGAACAAACTCCCTCTCCCGTCGGGAGAGGGGTGGGGTGAGGGAGCACCCGCATTCAGGTTGTCTCGCAACATGGTTTTGCCTGCGCACTGTGTCTTACAGGCCCAATTACAAATTCGCCCCTCTGCCAATTGCGGC
>JBARBA010000241.1:0-6171 GCA_049792555.1 Anaerolineales bacterium | reverse complement strand
TTTGCATACTTTTCCCGCAAAACGAAATGTGGGTGAGACCGCACTTAACTGTGGAGACCTTTTGAAGGCACAAAAAGAACGATTTGGACACGGATTACACGGAGTTGCACGGATTCTGCTAGTTTTTGAAGGGGGTTTTTTCCGTGTTCTCCCGTGTATTCCGTGTCCCGATTGCCCACCACGCTTAAGTGTGGTGACACCGAAATGTGTAGGTAGCCTGATTGACCGACAAAGAATCCCTGACAAGAAACAGCGACGGCGAAAACCGGGAGGTTTTCGCCGCGCATTGGCTGACCGCTATATCACTGCACCGGCAGCGCCGGCGGCGGCTCTTGCTGCATGGAGAGATGATAGGCGATCACCAGCAGCGGGAGCAGGACGGCGGTAAAGATCAGGTTGGGGCCGGCAGCCGGCAGGAACTCGCCCACGATGGCGGCTGGCAGGCTGTAACCATTGATCCAGATATCCGAGATGGCCGCGAAGCCAATCCCCAGGATGTTGCCAAACATGCCCCAAATGACGGCGGTGGCAATTGCCTCGTTGCGGGCGAAACCGAAGCGCACGGCCAGCGTCAGCGCCAGGCCGATGATGATCGAAATACCGGCAAAGAGAGAAATTTTGGAATCACCGAAGATATTATGGGTCGTGTCATAGTAGACCTTGTTTGGCAAATCCTTGTTGAAGAAAAACAGCGCCGCAGCCGCCAGGGCCAACGCGATGCTGATGTACATGACTATGTCCATGCTCTTTTTCTTGTTCTTGAAAAGAAAGGCCAGGCCGGTCACAAAACCGATCAAGCCGTTTCCCAGGCTCCATTGCGGGGAAAGGCCGGTGCCGCCCAGCGCATCGGCGATGATATTGCCTACGGCTCCGGTGAAAAACCCGACCAGCGGGCCAAAGGCGTAGCCGAAGAACATGGGGATGATAATCGTGGGGCGTAAATACACCTGGCTGACGGCGGGGGATGAAAAAGCGGGGCTGCTGAGCAACGCCGAAAAGGCCGCATAAAGCGCCGCGCCGATGAACATGTAAGCCGCCTGGCGCACGCCCAGTTCCCAGGTATAGTCTTCCTGGCTAAACAGGTAGACGAGCATGACAATGATCATGCCGAAAAACACAAATCCAAAACGTCTGGTGATCGTGTCGCCCAACTGGAAATCTGGAGCAATGGTGGCCTCGACGCGCCACACCACCAGCGCAAAGATGCCCAGCGTGACCGCCAGCGTCCCAACCACCGAAACCAATTTTTTGTCCATTGTATTCTCCTGCTATGAATCGAAAGGATTGTGTTTACTCAAAAATAACTTCAACCGGATCGCCAGCTTGGGCGTTCAAGCGTTCGAAGGCGCTGCCGTTGACGACCGAAACGATCAAATTGCCGGTGCTGCCGATCAGGGCAATCAACTCGCCGATGGCGCGTTCGCCGAAGGTATTGACCAGGCCTTTGATCTCCACGCCGCCTACGCGGACGGAGATTTTCTCTTTGTCTTTTAATGCCTCGCCCAGGTGTTCGACGCGGATGTTCGCCGACAGGTTGCCGAAATGGTCGATGTGGATGATTTCACCGCGCCAGCCGCCGGCGGTCTTTTGGGGTCGGGGGAACTCCAGCCGCACCGGGTCTTCAAAGGGAGTCCCCAGGGATGCAAGCGGAACCCCAATGGACAGGTGCGCGGCTACGGGGGCGAAAATGTCCCGCCCGTGAAAGACGAAACTCACTTCGGGCAGCCAAAACCCCGGGTTGGCGAGCTGGACAAATTCGGTCCTCCATCCCGCTCCTTCCGCTTTTTCGAGCAGCAGGCTGATGGTTCCGTTATCGGGGCCGACGTAGTACTGGTCCCCGATTTGGGCGGCCATGGGGCGGCGCGCCGTGCCCACGCCCGGGTCGACCACGACGAGATGGATGGATTTTTCAGGAAAATAGGGCGCGGAGCGGGCCAGGATCAAGGCCGCTTCGCGCACGTTCTGCGGCTGGATGGTGTGACTCAGGTCTGAAATCTGCGCGCCGGGGGAAATGCCCCAGATCACGCCTTTCATCACGCCCACGTTGCCGTCTTTGGCGCCGAAGTCGGTCATCAGTGAAATAACAGACACAGGTTTCTCCAGTAGACCCTAAAAAAAACCTTAACGCAAAGTCGCAAAGTTTTTTTAGGGGGACTGCAAAGGCAGGGCAAAATGAGCTTGAATAGAATTTC
This sequence comes from Anaerolineales bacterium, assembly GCA_049792555.1. Classification (GTDB taxonomy): domain Bacteria; phylum Chloroflexota; class Anaerolineae; order Anaerolineales; family Villigracilaceae; genus UBA5195. The sequence goes on along the minus strand of JBARBA010000241.1, from coordinate 3,979 downwards.
GCCAGGGCTTTATAAAGAATCTCTCTGCGCCTTCGCGTTAAAGAATTTTAGGATAAGTTCTAAAATTTAGTGACTGCTCAGGCTCTTGCCCGTTATGGCTCACACCTGCCCTGGCGGTCGGTGCCAGGGAATAGAACGCGGATGACGCTGATCAGGCGGATTTACACAGATTCTTTTCGGATTTACCCGCGAAAATACCCTACGGGCACGATGTCAGCTTAATCCGTCAAATTCGTGTTCTATTTTTTGATGGGTGAGCAGTTACAAAATTTGTTATATTATGCGCGCTTATGGCAAGATGTCAAGTGGTTTTTCGATTGTAGAAGGGATACGGTTTCCCAGGAACACGAGCAGCAGCAAGGCCGCAAAAAGGATGGCCGCAAAGACCCGGAACATGATGACCGCGCCATAATTCTGGTAGATCACGCCTCCCAGGTACGCGCCGGTGGCCGCCGCCAGGCCGTTGAGCACGCCCGCAAAAATGGCCTGGGAGGTGGCTTCCAGGCCGGGGGGGGCCGATTCGGCCACGAAGGAGATGCCCGCCGCCCAAATGGCCGGGACGGTGAAGCCATGCACAAGCTGGATTACGACCATGATCGTGGGGGAGACAACCACCGTATAGAGCAGCAGCCGCACAATGTAGATCACCAGCGCGATGACGAGCAAGCCGCGCCATTTGAAACGGCGCAGGATGCGGTCGGCGAAGAAGTACATGGGGACTTCGGAAACGGTGGAAATGGTCAGCGAAAAACCGATCAGCGTAGCGTCTGCGCCGAGGGACTTCATGTAAAGCAGCAGGTAGGTGGAAACGCTGGTGGCGCTGATGCCGATAAAAAAGATTATCACCAGGAAGAAGACCCAGCGCGGGCTGGTCACGAGGGCGCGCACTCCGCTGCGGAACGGAGCCGTGACGTGGGCATTGCCCATCGGGATGGGGATGGAGATCAGCAGCGCCACGCCGATCAGGGCGGCGTAGGCGTAAAACGACCACTCCAAGCCGCCGCGCTGGATCAGCCAGCCGACGACCGGCGCGGCAACTGCCCAGCCCACCGTGCCCCACAGGCGGATTTTGCCGTATTGGTCGCGGCGGCCGCCGAGCATGACCATGGTGCTGCTGTCCATCAACGGCATAACCGGGGCGGACAGGAAGGCGAAGCCGATGACCACCGGGATGAGCCAGACCAGCGACGCGGCGCTGCCGATCAGCAGCGCTGCGGCAACGGCGCCGAGCGTGGCGCAAATGGAAATGGCCTTATGGCGGCGCGTGGCGTCGGCAAAGCCCGACCAGAGCGGGGCGGCGACGAGGCCCACGAGCGGCGAAATGGCCGAGAGCAGGCCGATCTGGCTGCCGGTCAGGCCGCGGCTCTGGTAGTAAAGCGCCAGGAAGGGGCTGAGCGCTGCCGCTCCGGCAAAGTACATAAAGTAGTAGGCCGGGGCGCGGAATTTGAGGGGGGAGGTGTTTTGCATGGAGGGGTTATTTTACTGCTGTTTTGCGCAATCCCTGCGGCGCATTCTGATATTACCGGGCGATGGTTGAGCAGGCGTTTCTCAGCCGTATCGAAACCGTGCGGCATTCGTTTTGTGGACACGCAAGATGAACTCCTGTAGAATCAAGCAATAACCAGCGCTCACCTTGATTGCTTTCTGGAGAGGAATGATGGCCGAAGAACCGGATCTTATGCAAAAACGCAGGGAAGTTCAGCAAGAAATCCTGGCCCTGAGGGAGAAAATCCCAACAGTGATCATTCTCAATGGGTTGGGGCGACCCTTCAAAAGTCGAACCCCGGCATATTGGTTGTTGAACATCGTCTTATTAAATCTCATCCTTGCGAGTCCCTGGGCAATCATTGGACTGGTGCTAAACGAAATGGGGAAGTCCGTTCGTTTTTTTGCAGGAGGCGTAATTGGCATCGAACTTGCCGTCTTTGGCTTTGTGTTCGCGCATATCGTTATTCGATATCTATTGGACACTATTGCGCATCGGATCATTCCAAAGATCGATAACGTTGACGATCTCTCGAAGATGCTTCTCTGGCTCGAGCAAACCTGGTTTATTCGAAATACAATTGCAGTTGCTCTACCCGTTGGCATCCTATGGGCGTCTTTAGGAGTGGGAGGCATGAGCGTTGCCTCCCACGAATTTGTCGGGTTTGGTCTTTCGCTTACGGTTATTCTTGCCGGATTATTGATCGGCGTAGGCTTCCATGCCGCTTTCTGGCTGCCTTTATTTGTTCTTAGCTTAAAAGATTATCAATATGAAATGAATGCTTTTTCGCCGGCAGATTCGGAAATCATTCATGTTATCTCTGAAATGCTAACGACGTGTTTATACGCGCTGGCTGTTGAGTTTGCTGCGCTCACATTTGTTTCGACATCAAGCCTGGTTGACCCACAACTCCGGGTTGCAGTCTCTTTTCCATTTTCAGCGCTCTGTTGGGTAATAATTGCCACACTTTTCTTGCTTACTCGCTCCACGCTTGGAGCAATTGTCAATAAAGCGAAATGGAAAACGCTGAACAAGCTGCAAGCGCAGATCAATGCGATAGAAGCGACGGGCGATCTTTCAGAGAAAGAGACGGCTGAAAGACTCTTGCGTCTTGCAGACATTCATCGGCAAATCAGGGCATCAAAGACGACCACGTTTGATTTGGAATCCTTTTCAACGCTTTTTAGCCAGCTCATGCTGCCGCTGCTCGGTTTGCTGCTGGGGAACCTGGATAAGTTATCGAAGTTGCTGCCATAACGTCTTCATTAAGAAACCTCCGAGTTCTCAAAGAACTCGGAGGTTTCTAAGCGAGAAACCCATGCCTACATTCATCCCCGGCCTCGAACTCAGCCGGCGCTTTTATCTTGAACTGGTTTATCCCCTGCTCGATGAGCATTTCCCCGGCCTGGCGCACGCCGCGGCGCTGATCGGCTACGGCAGCGAGGTGCTGGGCTTCGACACCGAGATGTCGATGGATCATGCCTGGTGTCCGCGCGTGCTGCTCTTCCTGCGCGAGCAGGACGCCTCCCTGGCCGGGCCGATCAAGTCCATGCTTGGGCGCGCCCTGCCGCGCGAGTTCCTGGGCTTCCCGCTCGATACTGTCGCGGTGGAGGGCGAACCGGGCGTCTTTTGGATGAAGCCGGACGGCGAGGGGCCGGTGGATCACAAAGTAGTCCCCGTCACGCTGCGCGCCTTCATTCAAGAGACCCTGGACTGGGACATGGCCCAACCCCTGACGCCCGTCGACTGGCTGTCGATTTCCTCGCAGCTTTTGGCGACGATCACCGCCGGGGCCGTCCATTTCGACAACGTGGGCGAGCTGACGGCGCTGCGCGCGCAACTGGCCTGGTATCCGCGCGACGTGTGGCTCTACCTGCTGGCCTGCGGCTGGGCGCGCATCGGGCAGGAGCAACATCTCATGCCGCGCGCCGGTTTCGTCGGCGATGAACTCGGCTCGGCGCTGATCGGTGCGCGGCTGGCGCGCGACGTGATGGCCTTGTGTTTCCTGATGGAGAAGCGCTACGCGCCCTACCCCAAATGGTTCGGCAGCGCCTTCCGAAAGTTGGCTTGTGCTACGCAAATGTCCCCGCGCCTGGAACGGGCGCAAGCGGCCAAGACCTGGCAGGAACGCGAAGCGGCGCTCTCTGAAGCGTATATGCTGTTGGCGAAAATGCACAACGCCCTCGGCCTGACCGACCCGTTGCCCGAACAGGTCGGCAATTTCCACGGGCGGCCGTTCAAGGTGATCGACGCCGAAGGCTTTTCGGCGGCCATCCTGGCGAAGATCGACGATCCGCAAGTCCGGCGCATCGCCGCCAAAGGACTGATCGGCGGCATCGACCAGTTTAGCGATAACACCGATTTGCGCTCGCACGTTGGCTGGCGTGAAGGGGTTTGCAGGTTGTATGAATAGGGACTGCCCGGCGGGGTCAGGAGACCCTCGCCGAACAAGGGCAGCGATACTTCGCCCAACGAGTCTCGGAAGGGCAAGAC
>JBARBA010000240.1:0-2393 GCA_049792555.1 Anaerolineales bacterium | reverse complement strand
TTATTGGGTAGATGCCATATTATACCGACTTTTTTGTAAAAATGAAAGCAGAAAATTAGGGGCAGGGTTTTCCCCGATTGATTGGGGATTTTAACCGCTCAGCGCAGTTCTTCCAGAAACCATTTTACGAGAGCGGTCTTTTGGAGGATATGCTTGAACTGCCACAGGAAGAAGCCCGCGCCGAGGACGTACATCAGTTCGGTGGTCTCTTCCCAGAATTCGAACCAGACCAGGTTTTCGCGGAAGATGGAAGCGAGGGTGAGCCGGAAGAAGGAGAATCCCAGCGCGCCCAGCCCGGCGCAGAGGAAGGCTTTGCTCCAGGGCGGGACGGGAAGCCCGTCCTTGCGCAGCAGGGGGATGAAGGCCAGCGCAAAGCAGGCCAGCGCCAGCACAGGCAGGGCGCGGTTTTCGTACCATTCGTAGAGGGGGAAACGCGCGTAGGAGTAGGGGAAGCCATACAGGCTGGCAGCGTAGGCCTGGGGCGCGAGCGGGGCCATGAGCGGGATGCAGGCCAGGACGGCCAGCATGGCGAGAATGACCTGGGCGCTGTGGCGGGCGGCGCAGGCCAGGGGCGTGGCGCGCTTGCAGACGCCGCACAGGCCGCCCACGGCGCAGTGGCTGTCAGCCTGGTCGATTTTCAACAGGCGCGTGTCCAGCCCGTCGAAGACGGCAAAAGCCGTCAGCCCAAAGGCCAGGGCCATGCCGTAGCTGTGCAGGTATTCGGAGAGCAGTGACTCGTGTTGGAAGATGAAGAAGTTGACGGCGCAGAAGGTTTCGCCCGTCAGGAAGGCGATCAGCCCCCAGCGCAGGGCAGCCAGGTCGCGCGCGCTTTGGCCTGCCAGGAACAGGATCAGGCCCAGGCAGATCAGCGAGTAGAGCGGTTTGATGCCCAGCCCGGCCAGGATTTGCGCGGACTGTTCGAGCGGGGACATGGCCCGGGTCTCGGCGATCAAACTTGGGGTGAGTCCGCCTGAGGACCAGCCGAAGAGCAGGAGCGGCCCCAGCGCGGTGAGAACCATCAGGGTGAGGAAAAGATATCGTTTCATCCCCTTTATTATAGATGCGTTTTCAAATTGGGGGTTTTCCCCGGTTGTATTTGGCAGACTTTGTTATACAATAAATAAAATATCATCGCGTGGAGGAAAACAGGATGCTTCCAATCAATGTGTTGTTTACCGTTTTTGACGTTCCGATTTATGCGCACGGCTTTTTCCTGACGCTCGGCCTGCTGGTGGGCGTTGCCTGGCTGGTGGTCGAGTCGCGGCGGCGGCATTGGCCGAAGGAGGAAGTCATTCCGATTGCGCTGGCGGCCTTTGTGGGCGGGATGCTGGGGGCGCGGCTGTCGATTTTGTTTTTCAACGGCCTGGAGACGGCTCCGGTGGTGCTGAATTTCTTCTCGCTCTTCGACCCGCGCGTTGGCCCCGGTTCGATTGTGGGCGGGGTGGCGGGCGGGTATATCGCCGGGTATATTGCCAGCCGGATCATCGGCAAGGCCGGCTGCGCCTGCGACGCGTTTGCCCCGGCGATTGCGCTGGCGATGGCGGTGGGGCGGGTTGGCTGTTTTCTGAACCTGGAAGACGGCCTGGGCAAGCCGACGACTTTGCCCTGGGGCGTGTACGTGCCGGTGGCGGGCGGCGGGAGCTATCTGGCGCACCCGACTCCGTTGTATGACATTGCGTTTAACCTGATCTGGTTTGCCATTCTGCTGTTGATGCGCGATCATAAATGGATGCAGAACGGCAATCTGCTGAAGGTGGGCGTGGCGGGTTATGCCGGGTTCCGTTTTTTGAATGAGTTTGTGCGCAACAATCCGATTTTTTGGTTGGGGATGACGGGGCAGCAGTTTGCCTGTATCGTGATGTTCGCGTTGGTGGTGGTGTATTTCGCGCGCAGCAGTCGGCCAAAAGCGGCGGCTGTGCAGGCGGCCTAGAAAAGAACCAAAATATCAAAGGAATATATTATGCGCCAAATTGAGCCTTCGCCGCCAGATGCCGGGCCGGAAAAAGCCCCATTAACCACCCCACAAATCATTGAAATTGGGGTTGGGTTTGTAGCATGGTATGTCATCAACGGGTTGATCTGGTGGGGGGGCACTTCAAATTACCGTTTTTTCCTGGCTATTTTCACGCTTCCCGGGAATCTCATCGCGCTGTTGATATGCGCCATTGTCCCGCGTTTGCGCAAGGTGGCTCTGGGCATCTTGATTGCCATCGCGCTGAACCTGGTCATCACGTTGGTGTTGGGAATGCTGACGAATGCGCTTTGTTTTGTGCCGTTCTTCAATAAGTAACAGCGATGTGTTGAATGGTCGGGGCGGCTAACGCAATGGTCAGAGGAACGGGTTTCTATCGTGTGTTGTCAGGGTTTGGCGCTCTGGTCGCCCACAAATAATG
>JBARBA010000239.1:0-15113 GCA_049792555.1 Anaerolineales bacterium | reverse complement strand
GTCCACCAGTTTGAGCAGCGGCAGGTCGTTGTGCGAGTCGCTGTAGAACCAACTTCCTTTGAGCGACAGTTTTTCCTCCCGTAACCATGCCATGAGCCGAATTACTTTTCCATGCTGGAAGGCCGGCACGCCGCTAATTTTGCCCGTAAAATTCCCGTTGCGGACTTCCAGTTTGGTGCAAATTAAATTCGGAAAACCGAGCATGTGCGCAATCGGTTCGGCGATAAAGCTGCTCGTGGCCGTGATCATGACCAGCGCGTGGTTTTTCGAACGGTGCAAATCCACCCGTTCGAGCATGGATGGGCGCGCGACGCTGCGCACCCATTCGAGATAGTCCTGGCGCAGCCGCAGCATTTCGGCGAGCGGGTTTTGCGCGAGCGGCGCAAGCAGGAACTCTTGGTAGCTGCGCAGGTCAAGGGTTCCGTCTTTGTATTGCCGGAAAAACGCCTCGATCCCGGCCATAAACGCAGAGTCCACCACTCCTTGATCGAACAGGTATTTGCACCACAGCGCTTCGCTGTCCGCTTCCAGCAGGGTGTAATCCAGGTCAAACAAGGCAACCGGTTGTTGTTTTAACATTATATGCTCCAAAGTAAATGATGTAGCCAGTTCAAACTACCCAAACCCGAATATTAATGTATATATCGTCAACCCAAGATACCATCCTACTGGTATACCCACTATGGCGAGTATGCTTGTTATCACAGGAATGAACAGCCTGTGCAGTCCTTGGGGGTTGTTGAATTCCACTGCGATGAGATAAGCGATCACAAATGCCAGCGGTATGGTAATTGCTCCACCTACTATTATGAATGTTACAAGCGAACCAGTTTGAGTTAATGTTACGAATAAAGCGACCAGCCATGAAACACTCAACATTTTCAGGATCGATTTTCCCCAACTCGCGTGGGTGGTGACACTTTTGATAAAGCGTCCGTTGATCCCCACGCTCATGAACATAATCAAACATATCGGAGGCATGAAATGAAGACCTGTGTAAAGACTTGTTGCGCCCAAAGATAGGGTAGGACTAAGAAAAAACATTGCCAACGTTATTGGCACATACATCAAACCCGCGACAGCGAGGCCCACGAGGCCGTCTTTGATGAATTGGATGAAATTGTTTTTGTTCACTTTGTTCTCCGACGAGCAATAGTTTATTTGTTCGCTAACCATTTTCCGGTTTCACTGTTGCCTTGCAAGCCGGGTTGAACGCCAGGTCAAACAGGGCAACCGGTTGTTGTTTTGGCATTATAGGGCGCTCCAGGGTAAATGGTGTAGCCCCATTTCAAACCCAAATATTGATACATATAACAGAAACCCAAGATACCATCCTATCGGCATACTTATTATGACGGATAGGCTTGTTACCACAGGGATGAGCAGTCTTTTTTGGGGGTTGAATATCATTGCAAAGAGATAAGCGATCACAAATGCCAGCAGGGTGCTAATTGCTCCACCTACTATGAATATGAATATAAGTAAGGTACTAAAGATACCATTGGAACCAAGGAAAAAAGAAGAAACTGTATCGTAAAAAGCACCGGAATAAACAAACAAGGCTTGATAAATACTATCGAAGTTATGGTGTGGATATGCTTCTGAAACCTTGTCTATACTGGATTTTACATATAAACCAATTAATATTACAAAGAAAGCGACCAGCCCCGAAACACCTGCCATTTTTAGAATTGGCTTTCCCCAGTTCTTGCGGGTGGTGATATTTTCGATAAAGCGTACGTTGCTCCCCACACTTATGAACATAATCAAACATACCGGGGGCATGAAATAAAGACCTGTATAAAGACTCGTTTCGCCCAAAGATCTGGTAGGACTAAGAAAAAACGTTGCCAACGTTATTGGCACATACATCAAACCCGCGGCAGCGACGCCGACGAGGCCGTCTTTGATGAATTGGATTTTGTTTTTACTCATTCTGTTTTCCGTCGAGGGACGGCTTGTTTGTTCGCCGATCATTTTGATGCTCCATTGGTATCATCTCAATATTTCGGGGAAATTGTTGTTCAAGGTGGTTTCGATATGGCGGCGGAACAGTATCGCCGCCTACTCAACCACCAATCTGTGAGATGATACTCCATTGTTTATTATTTGATTTGCAGCGCTACCACGACCTTTTCACGCAAACCCGGCTAAATATAGAGACCCATTGCGAAAAATGTTGCTCCCAGCACCGCGCCGCTTGCAACAAACAGGCTGACTGTCGCGGAAATCAATATTCTATACAATCTTTTCTGCGGGTTGAACACCACCCCGGCAAGGGAAGCGATCACGAGACCCATGAGCATGCCAATGCCTCCGCCCAGGCCGCCGCCCAGGAATAACCACCCAAAGCCGAAAGAAGTAAGCGACGGCGTAATAAATGCCAGGCGAATTATAAGAGTACTGATTGCCATGAACAAACCAATCAACCATGAAACCCCAGCCATCTCCAGGATTTGTCTTCCCCAACTGGCGCGGGTGGTGATATTTTCGATGAAGCGCCCGTTGACCCCCACGCTGATAAACATGATCAAACAGAACTGGGGCATGAAATAAAAATCGATTGTTTCAAGCATGCCGCCTGAAAGGGGGGTATGCTGAAGAAACGTTGCCAGCCTGATTAGCAAATAAATCAAGCATACGACAGCGACGCCGACGAGGCCGTCTTTGATGAATTGGGTGAAGGCATGGTTTTTATTCATTCATCCTCCCGCGAGTGATGGGCTGCCTGTTTGTTTAAGGGCGCTCGCCTTGCGCCAGCCTTTTCTGGATGCTATCGAGGACGGCGGGCACGTCGGCGATGCCATCGACGACGTAATGCGCGCCTGCCAGGGAAAGCTGGGCATAAATGGCCTGCTTGCGGGAATCGAGCGTCTCTTGCGGCAATGCCCGGACTTCGGCTTCCGTCAGTCCCATCAGGTTGCCGGTCAGCGCCAGGCCGACGCTCCACATCCCGGCGTTGAGGCCCTCTTCGATATCGGGGAGCGTGTCGCCGACTTTGACGAAGGCCTGCATGGGAAAAAGCTGCAGTTGGATTGCGTTCTGATAGGCCATCCAGGGATAAGGACGCCCGGCAGGCACATCGTTGGCGGCGACCCAGGAATCGGGGCAGTAGCCGTGTTTCTGCGCTTCGGGGACGAGCACTTCCATCATTTCGCGGGTGTAGCCGGTGGTCGAGCCGACTTTCAGGCCGCGCTTGCGGAATTCCGCCATCGCTTCGAGTGTGCCCGGTATCGGCAAGGCGTATTCGGCCAGGCAATCGATTTGCAGCGGGATGAATTCGGCGAACATTTCCTCGATATCGGCCTCGCTGCAAGGGCGTGCGTGGGCCTTCTGCCAGCGGCGCGCCACCTCGGCGGTTTGGGAAATGGCCCGCAGGTGATCTTTTTTCATCAGCCCCATCGGGGCGCGGGCATGTTCCAACTCAATCGTGACGGCGTGTTTCGCAAAGACTTTGATAAAAGCCGCCGTCGGCGCAAAGCTGCCGTAGTCTACGGTGGTGCCGGCCCAGTCCAGGATAACGGCCTTGAGCGGCCCGCGATAAGCATCTTGGAAAACGAAGTTCATCAGCACTCCTGCGTTTGAAGTGAGACACCCATTTCGATCAGGGCGGCTTTGACGGCGGCCAATAAACTGTTCACATCGCTTGGCTCGATCCGGCCAACGTGCCCGATGCGGAAGCAATTTGCTGTGCTCAATTTGCCGGGGTAAATCACGAAGCCCCTGTTGTTCAACAGTTCGTAGAACTGCTGAAAATCAAAATTGGGGTGCTCCGGGTAAAGGAAAGAGGTGATGATGTAGCCGCGGTTTTCAGCCCCCAGATACGGAACGAATCCCAAGTCTTCCATCCCGCGCAGGCAGGTCTGGTAATTGGCGCGGTAACGGGCGGCGCGAACCGCGACGCCGCCCTCGGCTTCCAGTTCTTTCAGGGCGCGATGAAACGCCAGCAGGGCGTGCGTGGGAGGCGTATAGCGGAACTGTCCATCCTTTTCCAGCCCCTCCCACTGGGCAAACAGGTCCAGGCTGAGGCTGCGCGCCAGTCCCTTCGACGCTTCGAGGTTCGAACGGCGCGCAATCACAAAGGAAAAGCCCGGCACGCCTTCGATGCACTTATTTGCGGACGAAATGAGATAGTCAATGTGAGCCTCGGCGACGTCCAGCGGCACGGCCCCGAAGCTGCTCATTGCATCGACGATGTACCGGCAGCCGTGCCATTCGACAACCGAGCCGATTTCGGTCACCGGGTTGATGATGCCGGTGGTGGTTTCGCAGTGGACAATGGCAACGTCTGTGAAGGTATCGTCTTTGTTGAGAATCCTGTCCAAAGCTTCGGGCGTGGGAATATCGTTTTCAGGGATGGTCAACTCCACGTGGTTGATCTTGAGCACCGTCGCCATTTGGGCAATACGCCGCCCGTAAGCCCCGTTGACGACCACCAGCAGTTTGCCGTCCGCCGGGATGGTCGAACCGAGCACCGACTCGATGCCGAACGTCCCGCTGCCTTGCATGATGACGGCGGTGTAATCTGCCTCGTCGCCTTCACTAAGCGCCACCAGACGCCGGCGGATGTTTCTGACGATGTCGATAAACTCAAAATCGCGCGAGCCCAGGTCGCGCAGCATGGCTTGTTTCACCGTCTGGCTGGTGGTGAGCGGGCCGGGCGTAAAAAGGGCTTTGTCTTTCCAGGGGGGTAATGTGCTCATTTTTTGTCCATGATAGGTTGTTGGGGGATGGAAACCAGGGGTTTTCCTTCCCATTCGGAAGGCGGCGTTACTCCTGCACAGGCTGCAATCGTCGGAGCAATGTCCAGGATGCTGACGGGGAGGCTGATCTCTCCTTTGGGAAGACCAGGGCCAGCCATGATCAATGGGGTGGTCATTTCCTCGTCAGAATCGGCGCCGTGAGAGTTCCCCACGCCGCCGTGGTCGGCAGTAATGAATACGGTCGTTTCTTCGGGTAAAGCGCCGAGTAGTCGCTCTATGCACAAATCGGCATTCTCGATGGCGCTGATATATTCCGGGGACATCCAACCATGGGTGTGTCCGGCTGTGTCCACGCAACCCAGGTAGAAGAAAATGAAATCCACGGGGTGCCAGGCGAGCGCCGCAATCGCCAGCGAGGTGAGGGTCGCGTCGCTCTCCTCAAAGAGCAGGTTGGGCAACTCCGAAGTATTGAGACAGATCGACAGTTCCAACGCGCCCGCGCGTGAGAGATCACGCAGCGGCTCCCAATTCATAAACGAGGCCGTTTTATACCCTGCGGTGTGCAGCAGATCGATCAGACCGGGGGTCTTCCAGGCATGTGATGCGAAAGTATTGGTCAGGGTGCCATGCCTGGTCGGGGCCACTCCAAATATTAACGATGTAATGCACGGCAAGGTGAAGCTTGGGAGCACGGTGCGGGCCTGCAAGCTGTATGAGCCGGTCAACATCAGGCGTTTCAGGGTGGACGTATTGGCCTGGAGCAGCCCGTCCGGGCGCATTCCGTCCACAAGGATCAGGATAATCGGTTTCGTATTCATTTAGAGTAACCAGCAGGCATCAGCGTCGAAATTGATCTCGAACGGATCGCCTACGATTGGGATTTTTAGTTTTCGTTCGTTGAACATATCCATGGAAACCGGGTGGCCTTCCACATCGACGCGCACGCGCACGATGGAACCCAGGTAAGTGATTGCGCCCACCTTCCCCATCAGGTGGTTCGCGCCTTCGATGTGGCCCGGTCCAAGTTCCTCCGGGCGGATCGCCAGCCGCAGGACGCGCCCGTCCTTGTGATTGACGGCGCGACTGGTGCGCACCGCTTGCTGCCCAATTTTTACCAATCCCTGCGGCGGGTTGACAATATCCACAGGGAGCAGGTTGATCTGCCCCACAAATTTGGCGACGAACTCGGTTTCGGGGTAGCTGTAGATTTCGGACGGCGTTCCGATCTGTTCGATGCGGCCCTGGCTCATCACCACGATGCGGTCGGAGAGCGACAGGGCTTCTTCCTGGTCGTGGGTGACGTAAATCGTGGTAATGCCCAACTGCTGCTGGATGCGCCGGATTTCCTGGCGCAACTCAACGCGGATTTTGGCGTCCAGCGCCGAAAGCGGCTCGTCGAGCAGGAGCACCTGTGGGCGGATCGCCAACGCCCGGGCCAGGGCAATGCGCTGCTGCTGTCCGCCGGATAATTGAGAGGGGTAACGGAAACCGAACTCTTCCAGGCGAATGATGTCCAGCATTTCTTTGACGCGCCGGGCAACCTCGGCTTTGGGTTTACCGGCCACCCTGAGTCCGTAACCGATGTTATCGGTCACCGTCATGTTAGGGAAGAGGGCGTAAGACTGGAAAACCATGCCCACGTTGCGCTTGTTGGGGGGCACAAACGTCAGGTCTTGGCTTGCGATGGTGATCGCGCCAGAGGTGGGCAGTTCGAACCCGGCGATCATGCGCAGGGTGGTGGTTTTGCCGCAGCCGCTTGGCCCCAGGAAGGACACGAATTCGCCCTGTTCGGCGCTCAGGTTGAAATCCTCGACGGCGGGCATCCCGCTAAAGGTTTTGTTGATATGGGTTAACTTGAGAAAAGACATTTTTTGACCTCTGGAGTTTCTTTTAACGACCGGTAATCTGTTGGCTGGTTCCGCCCCGGCTGACCAGTTGCATGACGCCGAGACAAACCCAGGTAAGGGCAAAGCTCAAAATGCCGAGCGCCGCCGGTTCGTAGGCTTTATCCCTGCCGACCAGCACCATGTAGGGGCCAAGCGCCGGGCGCACCAGGAAATCGCCCAGGATGAGTTCGCCGAGCACGAGCGCAAAGCTGATCAGCGCGCCGCTCAAGATGGCAATACGCAGGTTGGGAATGATGACATTGACGAGCACCTGGAACCAGTTCGCGCCCAGGCTTTGGGCGGCCTCCGTCAGGGCGCGCACGTCGATGGCGCGCATCCCGGCATCGAGGGCGCGGTACATGTAAGGCATCGAAAGGATCACGTACCCGGCGGTGATCAAAATATCCGTCTTGAACGGGGTCAGGGTCAGTTGCAAAGGCGGTTGGCTAAAGGTGCGGATCAGGCCAAAGACGTAGACAATGACCGGGATGATGAAGGGCAGGATCGTAATGATCTCGATCAGCGGTTTTGCCTGCGGCAGCTTTAGGTGGACCCAGTAGGTGGTGGGCAGGAAAATCAGCACGCTGATAAAGATGGTGATCAGTCCCATGATGACCGAGTAACGGAAACTTTCCAGGAATTGCGGATCAGACAGCACGATCTGGTAGGCGAGGAAACTGAGCATACCCTTTTGCATGCGCAGCGAAAAATCGAAGGTGCCGTACAAAGGCACAAAAAAGTAAAGCATTCCGAGGGTCGCCCAGAAAATGGCCCAAAAGCCATAGCGTCGGGTCTTCATGATTTCAGCCACCGGACGGTGCGGCGTTGCAGGATGGTGTAACCGGTGACGCACACGCCCATCACCACCACCATGCCAAGCGCCAGGGCGTAGCCTTCGTTGGGGTTGTTCAACACGTCGCCGCGGATTTGCTGACCGATCAGGATGGTGACCAGGTAGATGCTGCCGCCGGTCAACGCCTGGGCGGTGGCAAACGCGCCAAAGGCGCTGGCAAACAGCAGGATGCTGGAGCCCAAAATGGACGGCAACAGGACGGGCAGGGCCACGTGCCACCAATACTGCCTCGCATTGGCCCCCAGGTTTTCCGAAGCTTCGCGCCATTCTTTCTTCAAACCATCCAGCGCCGGGGCAATGGTCAGCACCATCAATGGGAATTGGAAGTACAGGTAAGTCAGCGTCAGCCCGGTGATGCTATAGAGATTGAACCCATCTTGGTAAATGTCGAACGGGCAAACCTGCGCGCCGCCGGCTTCGGGGAAGCAAACCTGCTTGAGCAGGGCGGTTAGGAAGCCGGTGTGTCCGATGGTGGCGATAAAAGCAAAGGCCAGGGGCACGCCGCCGAACTTGGCAGCCAGGCCGGAAAAAGTCATAATGATATTTCGCATCCAGCGCGGCGATTTGCCGATGGTGACGGCATAGGCCACGAAGAACCCGAAAACGCCGCCGACTAAAGATGTGATCAGACTAACCTGCAAGCTGACGCCGTACGATTTGAGCACGTAAGGGTCGAGCAGGCTGACGATATTGGCGAAGGTGAAATTGCCTTGCGCGTCCTGGAATGCGCCAATGAACAGATTAAGGGATGGAATAATCAGGAAAGCCAGAATAAACAAAAAAAACGGCGCGACGCCAATCCAATTTCCAAACGGGTTGGAAATCCTGGGTCGGTTTGGAAGCGCAGGCGGAGGGGTGTCTATCATGTTTGTCTAGCCGGTGAAGGGCATGGCCTGACGACGCCAGGCCATGCCCTTTTTTAATCCTTTTGAACAGGTTTACTTGCTCGGCTTGATATCCAGGCCGACGATTTTATCCCACTGATCCTTGACCAGCGCGCGGGCGGCTGTCAGTTGGTCGCCGCTCGGAACGATGGCGCTGGCAAGCAAAGCCGGGTCGGGCAGTTTGGCTTTCAGGTCAGCCGAAATGACGTTGCGGGCATTCATATCGGCCAGGCGGGCGGGCGCGCAGTAACCCTTAACCCAGCCCAGTTGCCCTTCGTCCGAGTACAGGTACTCTTCCCACAGGCGGGCCGCTGCGGGGTGCGGAGCGTAGGCGCTGATCGCCTGGTAGTAATATCCGCCCCAGTTCACATCCGAGGGGTAGATGACGGCGATGTTCGGGTTGCCCTTGAAATTATCTTTGTTTGCGTAAGCATTCCAACTCCATTGGAAGGTGATGGGCGTTTCACCTTTGGCAATCGGGCCGGAGTCGGCGATCAGCGGCAGCAGGTTGCCTTCCGTGGTGAGTTGTTTGAAGAAATCGAGGCCGGGCTGGAGGTTATCGAGCGTGCCGCCGTTGGCAAGCGCCGCAGCGTAGACGGATTGGGCGGCCTGGTTCGAGGCGCGCGGGTCGCCGGCGAGAGCGATCTGGCCCTTATACTTCGGGTCGAGCAGGTCTTTGTAGGTTTTCGGCAGGTCTTTGACGACATCCGAGTTCACTTCCAGAACCATGACGCCGCTGTAATCTTCAAAATAATAACCGTCGGGATCGTTGGTGCCTTTGATGTTAATGGTGCTCCAGGTGGTCACTTTGTAGGGCGCAAGCAAATTTTGGCTCTTGCCCAAGGGACCATAGGCCGGGCCGATATCGAGCACGTCGGGAGCCTGCGGGCCTTTGTTCTTCATATTGTCTTTAATCGCCTGGATTTCATCTGCGGAGCCGCCATCGGGGTTGAGCGAATTGACCTTGATGCCGTACTTTGCGGCGAAGTTGTCCATCAATTCGCCGTAGTTGCACCAGTCGCGCGGCAGGGTGATGACGTTCAGTTCGCCTTCGGCTTTGGCCGCAGCGATCAGCGCATCCATGCCGCCGCCATCCGCAACGGACTTGACGGCGGACCAGTCTTTGGCTGCCGGGGCTGCCGCCGGGCCGCAAGCGCTTGTCATTGCGGCGAGGATCACCAACAGCGATACCACGTGAAAAACGAGCTTGTTTGTACGCATAATATTCTTCTTCTCCTTGTGAAATTAAAAATGAGAGGCAGACAACCTCTCATTATCATATCCTGCGATTGTTAACGTCTGTTTCTTGCAAAGTTAAGGAAAGGTAAAGGATTGATGAAAAACTTGCTAAAAGAATTTCCCCGTCATTTCTTTTATGGCAAGCTAATGGCCGTTTGACAATTGTTCCAACCCGTTCAAGTCAATTTGCGCCATCCTGATCTGGGTCGGTTTAAATTGCCCCAACACCCAGGGATAATCGTTATTCGGGTCGCTGGTGTAATAAACAATGAAAGCCTTGTCGTTTTGGAGGACGACCGAAGCGTAACCGGTATCGCCTGCGCTTGGCAAATCGGACAGCCAGGAGATTTCGTTGGCCTGGATATGAAAGATGGCCGTGCGCTTTTGATTGAGAAAACTGCCTGTCTTAAAAAGCGGCCTGGGTTCGAACCTGCCGACTGAAAATACCCGGTTGTGATACGTAAAGGAGGCTGCGCCGTCCAGGCGTGTGACGTGGCTGGATGCGATGTCCCAGGTTTGATAGGGGTAGATGGAATGGGCAATGAGCGTTCTCGGGTCCCCTTCAACGCCCTCCACGCGCAGGGTGGCCAGGATGTCTTTATTTGCCAGGAAGGCCAGTTCGGTTTCGGCGGTGAATTCCCCACTGTAAATCGTCGAGACTTTGCTCCAGGTCATCCCGTCTGTGGACGAAAACAGCGCCGATCGTTTTGCCTTCCTGTCGTCGGCGGCCACGTACCAGATTTTTTCGTCGTCCGTTTTGGGCCTCCAAAAGACCCAATTGGTGGGAGAAACATCGCGCCATTGCGTCCAGGTTACGCCGTCTGTGGAAGTGGAGAAAACGGTGGTATACGGCGCTTCCCCGATTTCTTTATTTTTAAGCGCGTAAAGGAAGAGTTCTCCCCGGATCGATGCGAATTTTGGGTCGCGGATATCCTCGTTATCAAGACGCATTTCGGCAACGAGTTGCCACTTTTCGGCGTCGCTCGAACGCAATATTTTGATGGACGAGTTTGGGTCGATATGGTTTTTTGCGGCGCGAAACGCCAGGTAAAAATTGTCCTGCCAATGGATAAGGTCGGGGAAGCCGTTGTGCCTGCCGTCATCCACAATAAGGCCGGCTTTCAGGTTCAAGGCCGGCGCGACAACCGAGGTGTTCGGATAGGGGAACAGGAGCGCAAACGCAGCCATGCAACCGACCAGGACGGCTGTTATCAGCAAGGCTGCGCCGATTTTTTGGCGGGAGGTTTTCTTCTTGACGGGCAATGCGTATCCTTTGATCGGTCTGGCAATGATTAACATTTATCCCTTGCAGGGGGAAAGAAGTGTAGAGAGCTTGAGAATAACACTTAAACGATGCCCGTTTGCATTTTGTTTACAAATCCTTAACCGCTTGTTTCAATGCGCTTAACCTGCGGCCCGTAAAATAGAGAAGGTTCTTTGAGCATTAGCGGGGCATCCCCGGCATCTGGCTGACCAACCGTAAGTCGGGATTAATCCCGACTTACATCCGGCGGTAGGCTAAGGAGATTCCCGAAGAACCATAAAGAAGTTGTATATACGTGACCGGCAGAAGGTGTATCATGGCAGAAAACATTCTTTTTGTTTGCGGCTCGCTGAACCAGACGATCCAGATGCACAAAATTGCGCAGCACATGCGCGAATACAATTGCTATTTTAGTTCCTTTTATGCGGAGGGGATCATTCACCTGGCCGCGCAAACGGGGCTGCTGGATTTTACCGGGTTGGGCGGGCGACACCAAAACGACACACGTGAATACCTGACGAAAAACAACCTGTCCATTGACCAACGAGGCGAAGGCCATGATTACGATATGGTCGTTACGTGCAGCGACCTGCTTGTGCAAAACAACATTCGCGGCAAAAGACTTGTCCTGGTTCAGGAGGGGATCACCGAACCGGAAGGGTGGGTCTACAAGCTGGTAAGGACTTTCAAGCTGCCGCGCTACCTGGCAAACACCGCCACGAGCGGCCTGTCGGACGCCTACGACATCTTTTGCGTGGCGTCCCAGGGCTACCATGATCTTTTTGTGCGCAAGGGCGTGAAACCGCAAAAGATCGCGGTGACGGGAATCCCCAACTTCGACAACCTGCGCGAAGCCTATAATAACACCTTCCCGTGCAATGATTTCGTGCTGGTAGCTACAACGCCCCTGCGGGAATCGCTACGCTTTGACGACCGGCCGGCTTTTCTTAAAAAATGCGTGCGCATTGCAAACGGTCGGCAACTGATCTTTAAACTGCACCCAAATGAAAATGCCAACCGGGCAAGATACGAAATTGAAAAGTTCGCCCCCGGCTCCCTGGTTCTGACGCATGGAAACGTCAATCACATGATTGCCAACGCAGCCGTTGTCATCACCCAGCAGTCCAGTTGCACCTTTGTGGCGGTGGGTCTTGGGAAAGAAGTCCATACCAACCTGGATATCAACGAACTGCGCCGCCTGATGCCCATTCAAAATAACGGCATGTCGGCGGAGCATATTGCCCGCATCAGCCGGCAGGTGCTGCACACCCCCATGTCGGTATTGGAACAGGTGCGCGCCGGGTATCGCAAACGTCCGCGCTGGGAACAGGCAGACTTAATCTAATCCAGGGTGCTTCGTAAGTCGAAATTCATTTCGACCTACATCTAGTGGTAGATCACAGGCATCCAGATATCCATTCCGTCCGAACAACCCGCAGCGCCCCGTAACATCCGGTGTCAAAACCTTGACGATCATCATGAAAGAGCGCCTGACTTTGTCAAAAGAAGCAGCCAACAACCTGTTGCGAATCGCGGGACTGGTTCTCGCCGTCGGCTTGAGCGTGTTGCTCTACGCCTTCCGCGACCAGGCCGTGCAACTGGCCCTGCTGGGATACCCCGGCATCTTCCTGGTCAGCATGTTCTCGAGCGCCACAATCGCCGTGCCGATGCCGGGGCTGGCGGTGGTCTTTGCCATGGGCAGCGTATTCAATCCGTTTGCCATTGCGCTGGTGGCCGGGACGGGCGCGGCCATCGGGGAAATGACGGGGTATATCGCCGGAGTAAGCGGGCAACTGTTCATCAAACAAACGGACACCTACGAACGCGTTGCTCCCCATATCAAGCGCTTTGGCCCCGGGGCGATGTTTGTCCTGGCAGTCATTCCCAATCCGTTTTTTGACTTTGCCGCGATGGCGGCGGGCGCTCTCAAAATGTCGGCCTGGCGTTTCTTCCTGGCCGAGTGGGCCGGGCAAATCATTAAGGCGTTTGTGTTTGCTTACGCCGGTTCCATCTCGCTGGGATGGTTTCGAGGATAGCCGGTCAATGCGCGCAAGCCCAAAAACACACGATGGGGCTTGGAGCTTGCTCTCATCGCCCCTGCTCATCTTTTCGGCAAAACGGCAACGAAAGTTTCGTTGCCGTTTTGCATTAAGGACAACCCGTGTATATTCTCCAATTCGACGGCATGTTACAACTTGTTCCTGAAAAACAAAGCAAGGCGGGCCTGCTGGGTTACGGCTGGTTTATCTTGAATAACAACCTCGAAGCAGCGCGAGGCTTTGGTCTGTTTGCCCAAAGGCGCATGGCCAACTCGAACATTGCCGAATACCTGGCGCTGATCGAGGGACTGGAAGCCCTGTCTGACCTGGGAATACGGAAGGCGCAAATCGAGGTGCGCGGCGACGCCAAATGCGTGATCGACCAGATGAAAGGAATTGCGTCGATCAATTCGTTGCCCATTCAAAAGCTGCATCGCCGCGCCAACCGGCTCGCCAACCGTTTCGACGGGTTGACCTGGACCTGGGTACCGCGCAAGGAGAACAAGCTGGCCGATAAACTGAGCCGCCGCGGCCTGCGCCAGTTGCATACCATGCCTGACGCCTACCAGGATGCAATGCGCCAATTGAACGTCAGCCCTGCCGAACGCGGCGGGTTGATCTCCCTGATCGATTTAAGGGTGTATGGCCCATGCTGAAGCGGCACACGCAGGGTCCGGCATTCCATTGTTGCGCAAAAGAAAGCCCGCCGGGTCCACGCCAGCGGGTCGTATCGTTTCGTCGAATGCCGAACCAAATCACTTGCCAAAATCATTTTGGAACTGCCTCATAGGAATCGGCGATGTTGTTGTACAGGCTTTGCAGATCACCTGGATTGATTAAATCGCCGCCAAAATCGCGGGCTATCTGTTGAAGGGTTGTTTTATCGGCCTCAGCGCCATAAGCAATGATATATATCTTGACGGGGTTTTGGGCTGCCTGTTCACTTTTGGCAGTCAAGTCGTTCGATTTTTCAGCGCAATTTGCATCTTCGCCATCGCTTCTCCAGTCACTAAACAGGATGATTGCCCTGGCATGTTCAGAATCGCCCTCTTTGGATAAGCCATCGTACGCCTGAATTAAAACGCTGTAAAGGCATGATTTTCCAGACAGTTCAGTAACGCCATTCACCATGTCTGCCATTTGTCCCTTGGTGGATGAATTTAAACCTACGACCGAAAGAGGCCAGAGCGTTTTCGACCGGGTGCCAAAGGTGCTAATTTGCAGGCTGTCGGTTGGCTGCAAGATGTTGATAAAGCCGGTTGCGGTCTTTTTGGCGTCAGAAATTTTGTTGCTTGCGCTCATACTTTCAGAAGTGTCTATCAGCAAGACAACATCGATCGGCTTGACGACTTTAACACTCAGCGGGATTCCGAGCGCTTTTCTTACGACCTCGGCCGAGGGCAGTTCGAACCCATTTATTGTTTCCTGCCCCTTACTCGGGTCATAAATGCCATTCCCAGGCTCCAACGGGGAACCGAGTGGAATATCGATGACGGGGCGAAACCCGCCTGAAACCATGGCAGATGTTTGCTGTGGTTCTTCAAGCAAAAAATCTCTAAACTTTTCGGCGGCTTCTTTTTGCTCCGGTTTTACCCAGTCGGCGTTCAGCGCGATAAACGGATGATCGCTCCAAAACGTGCCGTCGCTGGGCAGGATTGCGACCAGGCGTTGCGCGTCGGGACAATCTGGCTGGGTGGCAACCAGGTTTTCATAAACCACCGCCCCGCTCAGAAAGCCCGGATTGCTTTTTTGGCAATCGAGTAATTTTTTTGACAGGAAGCCCGTGCTGCTTTCGAAAACGGTCGAATTCCCTTCAAACTGCCTCAAGAAATCCAAGACTGCCGGATTGTCTATATCCGATACCGTTAAGCCCTTTTTTTTGCTTGCGCCCGCATAAAGCTGGGCAAGTTTTGCCGCCAGCCCGCTGTTGCTGGAACCAGGGTCGGTGTAGTCCAGGTGGAAAGACCCCACTCAGGCAAACCGCCCAGATCGATCCATTTTTTGCCCAAATCATTGTGGATGGTTTGCCAGCCGATTTGGCTTGTGGGCCAACCCGGTTTTTCCGCCAGGGGTTTCCACATGGCAATGACCACCGGGCTGGACAAAATTTACTGATATTGCTGGAATTTGTGGTTTAGGCAAAAATGAGGCATGATTGGGCTAAAACTCAGCCAAGAGAATAGCCAACATGCCTCAACGAGAGTGTACCAAAACACAGACCAATATAGCAAGACCCCAGAAGCGA
>JBARBA010000238.1:0-5224 GCA_049792555.1 Anaerolineales bacterium | reverse complement strand
CCGCCGTACACTGCACCGAACGCACACCTGTCCCGGTGTCCCTTCGGGAGCTTGCAACAACAAATTTCCCCAAATTTTGAGATGATACAAAAATACCTTCCACAGGATGGCTGTACCTCTCAATTTGTCACCTTTTCGACACGGTGAGCCGCAAAGCGAGACGAACCGTGTCGAAGGGACGGTGGCGGAAAAAAAATTCCTGGACTGCCATACAATGGTGATTTTGCATAAGCCCTACACACTACAAAGTGAGTTGAAAAAACTATGATTACCGTGATTTTGGCTGACGATCATTCCCTGGTGCGCAAAGGCATCCGTACGGCTTTGGATGAATTTCCCGATATTCAAATTGTGGGCGAAGCCGAGACCGGGAACGAAGCCCAGCAGTTGGTCAGTGAGCTGCGGCCGCGTATTTTGCTGCTTGACCTGAAAATGCCCGGCCCGCACCCTGCCGAGATCGAAAAATGGGTGCGCACCAACTACCCCGAAACGATCACGCTTGTCTTGACGGGCCACGACCGCGATTCTTACCTGAGCCGCATGGTCGACGCCGGCGCGGCGGGCCTGCTCGACAAAGACGAATCGGGGGAAAGACTGGCCGGCGCAATCCGGCGCGCAGCCAGGGGCGAGTTCGTTTTCGACAGCCAGCAGCTTGACCGCGCGCGCCGGTGGCGCCTGGCTGCGGGAGAGAAGTGGGAAAGCCTGACCAACCGCGAGCGCGAAATTTTGCGACTGCTGGTCAAAGGGCTTGATAATGCCGATATTAGCAAGGTGCTGATGGTTACGCCGAAAACGGTCGCTTACCACACCACGAACATTTTCGTGAAGCTGGGAGTCGATTCGCGCCAGGAAGCCATTATCTGGGTACACAAATATACGCCTGATATGTCGGATGAAGATTCAAACTAGCGACCGGTGTTTCTTCCAATGCCAAACCATCGTTTGAGTTTTTGCCGCTTGCGCGACACGCTGCAATAAAATGCTTTGGGGCAATGCGACTTGCACTTAAAATATCCCTCACCTACCTAGAAGGAAAACTCATGCACAACAATGACTGGCTGCTCTCGATTTTCGTTGGTATTGTTTTAAGCCTCGCTGTCGTGGCTTTGGTGGCGGCGCGCCTGGCCGGGGGATGACGCCGGAAAAGCGAAAAGAGATAAAAAGGGCTTCCGAAATTCAGTTTTCGGAAGCCCTTTGATTTTAAGAGCGTGATTCTTAACTTTGTCGGTGTCGTTCTGTGCTGCAAGCATGTTCCTGAATTACCCGGCCTGCATTTGGAATGCGTTTTCCCTGCCTGCCGGGCAAAACGGCGCTCGACTACCGCATTACAGTGTCTGGTGGGTGTGGGGCGCAATGCCCGGATTTAGGGTTGGAGCATTGCGCTGCGTGGGTCAGGACGGCGCGCCCATGCCTAAAAATCAAAATCCCCCACCCAAACCGCCCAATCGACGGCCTTTACCACTTGTCGATCTGCCGTGACAAGCGGTATTCCCAGTCTTTGGGCAAGGACAGCGTAACAGGCATCGTAAGCGCTGAGGCCTTTTGCTTGCGCCAATAGCAGGGCGTCTTCCATCAAGTCAGCCGTTGAAGTGGATTTCAGGGCAAGCGTCCGCAAGTCGGCCAGGTCGGCTTGTGAGTCTTTGAGCGGGCGTCCAAAACGGCGGGAATATTTGAGCAGGATGTTGGTGCATTCGATATAAAACAAATCGGGGATATGCAATTCAGCCGCCGTTTCTTCGGCAAGTTGGGCGAACAAACCGGCGACCCGCGCCGAGAATTCTTCCTCCACAAACAACTGGATACCTACGCTGGCGTCCAGGACGCAGCGTACGGGATCTGCGCTCATCTTGTGCGGTCCTCGTGCAGTAAATCAAGCGTTGCAGGCGCATCTTCGGGAGCCTTGAAGCGCCTGCCCTGAATGGCCGCCAGTGTTTTTGCCTGCATCGCGCGGCGTTCTTCTTCTTCGACGGACTGCGCAAGCATGGTGATGACCTGGGCGCTTAAAGAACGCTTGCGCGCACTGGCGAGTTGCTGGAGTTGTTTGTACAGGTTATCCGGCACGCTGCGGACATGTAATATGTTCATGGCGAATTCCTTTCGTAAAAAGTATAGCATACCTGGTTGCGGTATGCAACCAGAAGGAGTTTCTAACCACCATACAGCTTGCCACAACCATATATCGTTGGTTGAGTAGGGCGGCGCTGTCCCGCCCGTATCGAAACCAACGCTAACCGCCCAACAAACAGGCTCCTCACCATCGAGGAGCCTGTTTGTTCGTCGTCGCATCATTTGTGCTTTTTCTTGCCGATCATCGGAATGGTTTTTTGCAGTTCCCTGATGTGATCACATTCTTCGTATTTATCTTTTGCTTCCGCGCAAATCTTGATCGCCTGGGCAGCGTATTCCCGCGCCTGAGGCACAAGTCCGAGATAAAATATAGTGAGTGCTAAATTGGAGAAAAGTGTAACCAAACTGTGGTGTTTTATACCATGCGCTTTCTGAAAGATGGATAAAGCTTGCTCCAGGTAAGGTCTGGCTTCGATATATTTTGAACGTTCAGCCAGCAAACCACCAATGTTATTTAACGAATGTGCGACACCAGGGTGATCCTTTCTCAGTGTTCTACGGCGAACAGCAAGGGCTTCTTCAAAATATTCCCTGGCGTTTTCAAAATCTCCTTGCTTACCTAAAATTACTCCAATGTTATCTAAAGTATTAGCAGTCTGGGGGTGATTTTCTCCGAACGCTTTACGTTGAATAGCGAGAGAATCTTCATAGTACTTCCTGGCATTTTCAAAATCTCCTTGCTTTTGTAAAAGTGTTCCGATGTTATTTAAAACGCCAGCAGTTTTGGGATGATTCTCTCCAAGCATTCTACGTTGAATAGCAAGAGCTTCTTCGAAGTATTTCGAGGCATTTTCGAAATCTCCTTGATTTTCTAAAAGTACTCCAATATGGAGTAAAATAATAGCGGTATCAGGGTGGTTCTCTCCGAAGGCGCTACGGCAAATAGCAAGCGCTTCTTTATAGTATTTCCCGGCGTTTTCAAAATCTCCCTGCTCATCTAACAAACTCCCCAAGTTGTTCAGATTTCGACCGATTAACCTAGGCTGCGAATCACTGTTTGCATCTAAAATCTCAGAGGCTTGTTGATGCAACTTAAGCGCCTCAGCATATCTGGCTTGTTCACGATAAATTGCACCCAGACAATCCAAACTTTCGGCAAGTTTTTCGTGTCCTTCGCCCAATATCTCCCGCCGGAGATCAACGGCATTTTGGAGCGTCCCTTCGGCCTTATCATATTCCCCATATTCTGTAAAGTATTCTCCGGTTTTCTGGTAAATATCGGAGGCCAGTTCAAGGCCAATGCTCTGCATCTCTGCGTGACCTGCCGCAGCCAGCGCATGGGGCAGGATGCGGGCGCACTCAGGCCAAGTGGTGACATCATATTCGTCAAAAGGAAAGGCCTTTGCCATGATTTGCAGTGCAACGCCCAGCCATTTTTTCAAATCCTGCTCGCCCAGGCTGTCGCGCACCACGTCCTGCACCAGCCGGTGGATCGAAAGCAGTTCGCTCTTTCTTTCTATCAATGAATAACTAAATAAGACCGCCAAGCATTCCTCCAGGTCAAGCGGCGCATCAACGATTTTGGCAACCTCCGCCGGGAGTTCGGCGCTGTAGGTCCGAAGCATGGAAACCGGAATATCGTCCGGCGCAAAAAACGAAAACAGGCTCAATAATTCGTCTGCGACAGGCTGGGTCTCACGAATTTTCTGAAAGGCCATCTCCCAGGTGGTTGCAATCGTGGCCTTGTAATCTTTCGGGGCGCTCTCTCGTTTCCATAATTCCGGCCGTTGTTCTTTGAATAAGTCGATGTAAGTCTCAACCGGAGTCCCGTGCTGGTTCATGTAAGCGCAGGCCTGCTCCATCGCCAGCGGCAATCCGCCCAGTAATTCGGTCAGTTGGTCGGCGTTGGCCGCTTTTTTCTCGCCCAGACGTTTATTGAAAAATTGCTGCGCTTCTTCTTTGGAGAATTCCGGGATACAAGAAGCCTGGGCGATGGCTTGCCAGTCGGGGTTCTGCGAGGTGATCAGGATATGCCCATGCCCGGCTTGCGGCAGGAGCGCCTCGATCTGCGCCTGCGACTCGGCGTTGTCATACACCAGCAGCCATTTCCTCTCGGTGTTTTCCAGCCAGTTATTGACCAGGTTAACGTACACGCTTTGTTCGGCCACGCTTTTGATGGGCAGTTGCAAGGCATTCGAAAGCGCCTGGTAATCCGCCGCCAGGCTGGCCTGTGTCTCAGCGCGCAGCCACCAGACCAGGTCGTATTCCTGGGCGTATTGATAGGAGTACGCAACGGCAATCTGGGTTTTGCCGATGCCGCCCAGGCCCGTCACGGCATAAGCCGGTACTTTCCTTTGGCCGCCGCTAAATTCTTGATGGATCGCCTCCAATACGGCAGTCCGCCCGGTGAAGTTTTTATTTTCCTTGAAGGGGATGCCCCGCAGGGGGAATTCGGCGGGCGAAACAACGGCTTTCTGGAAAGGGTATTTTGGGGTCTGGTTGGTTGTCGATCTTTCCCGTCTCTTGGGTTCAGGCCTTGCAGTTTCCAGCGGCGGCGCAGTTTCTTCCAACAGGATGCCCAGGTCACTTGCCCTGATTTTCAAACTTTTCAATAACGCGTCACAAGCCGCCCATCTTTTTTTGTTCGGAAAATAATCGACATGCTGTAAGGTGTGTAAACTTTGCGGCAACTCACAATCGTCCAACCGTAAAGGAATGATGTAAATCTTCCCTTCGGGCTTTTTTAGCGCAATGTCCAACGCAAATTTGAATTCACGTTGGACATCGCCTTCTTCTTTGACGGCTCCCTTGGATAAATTGACGATAATTGCATCGGCGGCTTCAACCGCTTTTTTGATTTCCATGTTCCGATCTTGTCCTGGAAGGAGTTCTTCTTCATCCAGCCAGGGAGCGATCCAGTCTGCTGCAATTAACCGTTTATATAAATCCCGGACATCCGGTTTATCGGAGGGTGAATGGCAAAGAAAAACACTTAATTTTCGCGGTGGGGTCATGGCATTTTCCTGATACTGCTGGAATTTGTGGTTTAGGCAAAAATGAGGCATGATTGGGCTAAAACTCAGCCAAGAGAATAGCCAACATGCCTCAACGAGAGTGTACCAAAACACAGACCAATATAGCAAGACCCCAGAAGCGA
>JBARBA010000237.1:0-3179 GCA_049792555.1 Anaerolineales bacterium | reverse complement strand
CAACCCTTGTAACCACGCAATACCATCTTCTGCATCTGCGCCGGGATTGCCGGTCAGCATGTGGGCCAACTCGTCGAAGCGCGCCAGCGCCGGGGATTGCGGGGCGCGCGCACGCAACGCTTTCAGGTTGGCTTCCAACACCAGCGGCAGCAGGCGCGCACACAATGCGCCGTGCGGCGCGGTGAACATCCCGCCCAGTGGCCCGGCGAAGGCATGCACCGCGCCCAATTTGGCGTTCGCCAGCGCCATGCCGCTCAACAGGCTGGCCAGCGCCATGTCTTCGCGCGCGTCGGGGTCATCGGCTTCGCAGGCCGGGCGCAGCGCACGCGCGGCGCGCCGGATGCCTTCGCGGCAGAAACCGTCCACGAGCGGGTTGGGCGCGTTCGACACGAACGGCTCGATCAACTGGGTCAGCGCGTCCATGCCACTGGCGGCGGTCACTTCGGGCGGCAGGCCGTGCGTCAACGTCGGGTCGACGATTGCCAGGCGCGGGAGCATCGACGCGCTGCGCAGACTAACCTTGGTCTTTTGCTTGGTGGCCGTTAAAACGGCGTTGCGCGTCGCTTCCGACCCGGTGCCAGACGTCGTTGGAATGGCGATGTACGCCGCCGGAGCGTTGACCAACGCCTGCCCCAGGCCGACCACTTCAAGATAATCGTAAATCTCCCCCGGATTGGCCAGCAGCGCCGCGATGGCTTTGCCCGCGTCCAGGGCGCTGCCGCCGCCCAGGCCGATGACCAGTTCGCAGCCTGCGGCGCGCGCCTGTTGCGTCCCGGCAACCACCGCCTCGACGCTGGGTTCGCCGTCCACGTGGAACAGGCTGGCAGTCACGCCCTCGGCCTGTAGTTTTTCGAGCAAAGGCGCGGCCCGCGTCGCCGATTTTCCCGCCACGAGCAGGGCGCGCCGTCCGAAGGAACGCGCCGTCGGGGCGGCTTCGCTCAAAGTCCCCGGTCCAAAAAGAATGCGCGCCGACGTGGCAAACTCAAAGCGCATGGCTTGAGTCCCAGCCGTCTTCGCCGGGAAAGACGTTTTCATAGACCTGTTTGCTGCGCGGCTCGGCTTGCAGCGGTTCGACGGTTTCGCGCCAGCGGTTGTAGTGCGGCGTGGCGCGGTGCTTTTCGGGGTCGGCTTTTGTGCGGTAGACCTCCACCAGCGTAAAGCGTGTCGGGTCGTCGCTTTGCTGGAGCACGTCGAAGCGCGCGATGCCCGGCTCCTGGATGGAATTGCGCGCATTCTCAAGCGAGGCGGCTTTAAAGGCTTCGATCTGGTCGGGTTTGACGTGGGCGAAAACATGGACGATGTACATGGGCGCTCCTTTTTTTCGTGGCAAGGGATGATGCTTTATCTTACCAAAGCCCGCCGCTTTCTTCCAGGCTTTATCTTTAACGCAAAGCCGCATAGTCGCAGAGCCGCAAAGAAAATCAATGAAACACGAGAAACACACCCAAATGCGGACTGTCTTTAAAAATCCTGGCGGCTGTGCATCTTTGCGCCTTCCCTGGCACCGCCCGCCACACCTGTCCCGGTGTCCCTCCGGGAGGGCAGAGGTGTGCGTTAAGCTTTTGCCCCCAAATTTTGAGAAGCTGACCATCTTGACGCTTTCTTGACACAAAAGACGGTTTTCTTTGTGCGGTTTTAATACCCAAGTTTTAGAATAAGAACAGGTTTCAAAAAGAATGAGTAGAGACTAAAACCTGGATCAATCCCATGCCCAAAAACGCCAAGAGAAAGCAAACTTTGAAATGGGCCCTGGCCGGGCTGCCCCTGGGAACCGTGGTCGGCGCTTCCTTTTTGCCGTTGGCAACATGGGTGCAACAATCCCTCATCCTGATTACGCTGCTATGGTTTTACGCCTTCTTTTTACTGGACTGCTTTTACCTGGGCGGTTGAAACCTGAATGGAGAGCACCATGATGACAGTTCCAACTGCAACAAACCCGGTCAGTTACCTGCGCGATGAGCTTGAACGCCAGAAAGCGCTTTTTGACGCCCAGCCTGCCATCGTCCAACGCTTTCTCGAAGCGCAAGCCCAACGACTGGCGGACGCCTGCCTGGGGAATGCCTCCCAGGTGCGCTTCACGCTGCCTGACCGGGTGGTTGGCAAAGTCCCTCAAAACGGGGAGATGGCCCAGATGCTGATCCCCGCCGGGATGCGCGAACAGGTCGTCGGTGGGTGGAAAAAGGTCTTCCAGCGCCAGGACAGCCGCGACCAGTTGCGCCAACGCCTGAATTTCCTGGAGCAGTCGTCCGACCAGACCATCATTACCAGCGCGGCCCTGCTGCGCTATACGACGGCCGTCCACCTGGTTTATCGGATGCTGCCCGCCGGGCGTTCGATCACTTATCGCGCTGAAGACGGCGAACAAATCCCCACCATCCCGGTGGGCGACGGCGCGAAAGGGTCGGCGATTACCGCCCTAACGGACGCCGTTTCAGGGGAAGACGAGTCCGACGATGGCCGGGGAGAGCTACAGGTTCCGTACGCCCCGGCGGCGCGCCGCTTTTACATCCCGCAGTGGGTGGCGCTGGACGACGACGGCAGGCTGTTGGGCCATTCTGCCGCCGAAGCCGAGACCTGCCTGGCTTCGATGCAACGCTATGTGCTGATCCTGCACAAGGCGGTGGCCCTGGCGACTTACATGGCGGCGGACGACGAGTACCAGCGCAAACGCTACGGGATGCTCGGCCAATTGATCCACCAGGGGCGCGCGCTGGCGCGTTATCAGGCGGGTGAAATCGTCCGCACCATCAAAGAGCGCGTCGATACGGGCAAGCTCAATCGTGGTTTAAGCATCAGCCTGCCGTACTTCGATGACCAGGAGCTTAAAATGGGCCTGCTGGACTTCGAGGTGATCCCCGGCGGACGGATCATGTTCAAGCCCATTTTCGTGGTGCGCGCGGCGCGCCTGGAAGCTGCCAAAGTGGCCCAGGATACGCGCCTCAGCCCATCCACGCGCAAATACTTATTGTGTGAACTGAAGATGTTTGAACAGGCATTCTAGAAATTTAGTCCCTGAGCGGAGCGTTCTGAGCGAAGGCGCGTACTATGCGCCGCAGTCGAAGGGTTTCGTCGCGGGTGTTCAGCCCAAATCGTCCTTCGACTGCGCTGGGGAGCGCTCCGTTTAGGGCAAAATATCAAAAAAGGAACATTGACAGGTTGTTTTCGATCATCCTGATCCT
>JBARBA010000236.1:0-3688 GCA_049792555.1 Anaerolineales bacterium | reverse complement strand
TTCCTGGTGCGTGTTTCGGCGGAGGGGTTGTTAACCGGCCTGACCGGGTTGGTGATTGGGTTGCTGGTGGCGGCGCTGCTGACCTTCCCGCTTTCGATGCTTCCGTCTCCGTTTGGGAGTGTCTTGCCCTTTGTTGCGGTATTGGTATTCGGCTATTTTGGCGTGGCGCTCTTCTCCATGCGCCAGACGGATATGTTGAACGTGATTACGTCCCTGTCCAGCCACAGCGGCGAGACAGGCGGGACGGCAAGCGCGTGGGGACAGTCCGCCGCCCGCACCATTTTGTTGGATACCAGTGTGATTATCGACGGACGTGTATCTGACATTGCCAAGACCGGCTTCCTGCCCGGCACACTTTTGATCCCGCGTTTCGTGCTGAATGAACTCCAGTACATTGCCGATTCTGCCGACGGCCTGCGCCGCGCGCGCGGAAGGCGCGGTATGGAAGTGCTGGCTGACCTGCAAAAGGTTTCGGCTGTAACCGTGCGCATCAGCGACATCGATGTGGACGGCGTCCGCGAAGTGGACGACAAGCTGGTCATCCTGGCGCGCCAGATGAAATGCCCGATCCTGACCAACGACTACAACCTGAACCGCGTCGCCGAACTGCAAGGCGTCACCATCCTGAACATCAACGAATTGACCAACGCCGTCAAGTCGGTGGTGCTACCGGGTGAGACGATGGGCATTCAGATTATCCAGGAAGGCAAGGAAATGAACCAGGGTGTGGGGTATATGGATGACGGCACAATGGTGGTTGTCGAAAACGGCAACAAATACATCGGCCATACCAAGCCCGTCACCGTTACCAAAGTGCTGCAAACCGCTGCGGGCCGTATGATCTTTGCAAAGCCGGAAGATTAGAGAAGAGAGAGTAGAGAATAGAAGAGCGTGGTTCACGCAACCGCGCTCTTTTTTTGCCGGAAAAAGGTTTCACGCCATAATTAAAGTTTTCCATCCAATTTATCCCGGTTTGCGCAGGGTGGTTTATAATCTGCGTTCAGGAGAGACATTATGATCCGTCTTTACAACACCCTCACCCGTAAAAAAGAAGATTTTGAAACGCTTGAACCTGGCTTGGTCAAAATGTACGTGTGCGGCGTGACCGTCTACAACGACGCGCACGTTGGGCACGCCATGTCGGCGCTGGTCTTCGACATCCTGCGACGCTACCTCGAATATCGTGGTTACAAGGTCAAGCATGTGATGAACTTTACCGACGTGGACGATAAAATCATCAACCGCGCCAATCAAATGGGCATCGAGCCGTTGTCCCTGGCCGAGCAGTACATCGAAGATTACAAAAAGAACCTGCTCGACCTGAATATCCTGCCGGCCACAGCCACGCCGCGCGTCAGCGAGACAATGCCGCAGATCATCGCCTTCATCCAGGGTTTGGTCGACAACGGCAGCGCCTATCCCGCTTCCAACGGCGACGTGTATTTCCGCGTCAGCAAAGACGAGGATTACGGCAAACTATCGGGCCGCGACCTGGATGATATGCAAGCCGGTTCGCGCATCGAAGTGGAAGAACTCAAAGAACACCCGATGGATTTCGCGCTGTGGAAAACCGCCAAGCCCGGCGAAATCTCCTGGGACAGCCCGTGGGGCAAAGGCCGCCCCGGCTGGCATATCGAGTGCTCTGCCATGAGTCTGGCCGAACTCGGCGAACAGATCGACATCCACGGCGGCGGCAATGACCTGATCTTCCCACATCATGAAAACGAAATCGCCCAGACCGAAAGCTACACCGGCAAACCGTTCTCGCGCTTCTGGTTGCACAACGGCATGTTACAACTCGGCGGCGAGAAAATGTCCAAGTCGCTGGGCAACATTGTCAGCATCAGGGATTTCCTGCTCAAATATGACGCCGACGTGATGCGCATGATCGTGCTAAACGGATCGTACCGCGCCCCGCTCGTGTTCAGCGATGACACGCTGGAGGCCGCCGAAAAAGGTCTGGAGCGCATCCGATCTGCCCTGCGACCGGCCAACGTCATCGGAGGGGCAGCCTCTGTTGGAGTTTTGAACGTGCTCTTCGTGCAGATGGAACTGACCCAAAAGGGTTTCATCAAAGCCATGGACGACGACTTCAACACCGCCGGGGCGCTGGGCAAAATCTTCGACCTGGTGCGCGCCATCAATACCGCCCGCGACGAAGGCGTCAGCGAGGCGCAACTGGCTCCCGCGCAACAGATCGTCCGCGAATTGACCGGCATCTTCGGCCTGCGCCTGAACGAAAAGACCCGCTTCGGCGGCGCAGACAAATTTATCGACCTGCTGGTCGAAGTGCGCAGCGAAGTCCGCAAGCAAAAACTATGGGCTGTCTCCGACCGTATCCGTGACCGGCTCAACGAACTGGGTGTGACGATTGAAGACGGCAAGGACGGAACGACAAGCTGGCGGTATTCGTAGGGCGGCGGCTTGGTATAATACCCGTGGGTACAAATTGGTAAAAGCAAACTTCCGAGAGATGAAAACCTCGGAAGTTTTTTTGCGACATCCTGCCACAGGAGAAACCCTTCGTGCCTCACAATTATCTTTATACGCTCCAGACCAAATTCGTCAACCGTTCTTCCGTCGCCAAATGGCTGCGGTCACATGTCATGTACCCCACGTTGACGCGCCTGGTGAAAAACCAGAAAATCGTTTTTTTAAACTACGGCTACGCCAGCCTTGACCCGGCAACGCCCCAAATGGCATTGGAGGCCGCTGATGAGCCGAACCGTTTTTGCATCCAGCTTTACCAGCGCGTGGCGGGCGCGGTCGATGTGCGCGGGGCCGACCTGCTCGAAGTCAGTTGCGGTCACGGCGGCGGCGCGGACTATATGATGCGTTATCTGCATCCCGCCACATTGACGGGGGTTGACCTGAACCCCCAGGCCATCCAATTCTGTCAGCAGAACCATACCAGCAGCGGTCTTTCGTTTGTGCATGGCAGCGCCGAAGCATTGGAGTTCAACGCTGAAAGCTTCGACGCCGTCATCAACGTCGAAGCATCGCATTGCTACGGTTCCATGCAGCGCTTTTTACAGGAAGTCAAACGTGTACTGCGCCCCGGGGGACATTTTCTTTTTGCCGATATTCGCAGGCAGGAAGATATTGCGCTGCTCAACGATCAACTCGCCCGTTCTGGGCTGGAAATCATCTCAACAGAAGACATCACCGCCAATGTGATCCAGTCCATCGAACTGGATAATGCCCGCAAAAAAGAATGGGTTCAAGCTCTCGCGCCGCGCGGATTCCGAGGCTTTTTCGAGAGCTTTGCCCGCCTGAAAGAGACGCCCAGCTATGCTGCGCTGGCGAACAGGGAAGAATGCTACTTGCGCTATGTTTTACGCAAACAAGCGCTGTAGAGGCAGATTTCGGGGGTTTATCTGCGCTAATCGGCGAAATCTGTGGATCGACTTGTCCACATTGAGAATTGCTGAATCCGCCCGCCTGTCAAGCCAAAGTAGAAATGTCCCCTTTTTAGCAAAGTAGAGATGTCCCCCCGCGGGGGGACATCTCTACTTTGCTACGGAATCGCGAAACCCTTGCGCCAGGGGTGATTGTGTGCAGGGGGGTGGACTGCACGTTGGTTTTGGAGAGCAGAGTCCAAATCTTTTGTTTCAACGACTTCAGCTTGTTTGGCTTGTTTGTGGAAGATGGTGTAGGGCAGAGATTTCTCCTTGTAAAGCAGGGTGAT
>JBARBA010000235.1:0-3979 GCA_049792555.1 Anaerolineales bacterium | reverse complement strand
AGCCCGGTCAGACGGGTGGAAATACCAAAGATGGATGCCAAGAAGAAGCTCGAAGAAGCTGGCGCGCTCATCGTCGTTGAGTAGTTTTGCCGAATACAAAAAAAGACGACCCGCGCGGGTCGTCTTTTGGGATGGAATAGTTTAATAAGCCGGCTTACATGGCGGTGTTGGTAATTTTGCGGATAACCATAACCACTTTGCCTTTAATTTCCAGCGGCTCGGTGCTTTTGATCATGATGGGTTTCATCGTTGGGTTGGCAGGTTGGAGACGATAGCCGTCTTTTTCTTTGTAGAAATACTTGAGCGTGGTCTCGTCGCGGGTGGGGAGCCAGACCGCTACCATTTCTCCATTGCGGACTTCGGCGTTGCTGCCAACGGGCTTCATGATGACATAATCGCCGTTGTTGACCATGGCGTCGATCATGGAATCGCCCTTAACTTCGAGCGCATAGAGATCGTCGGTTTTGCCGCGCGTGGGCAACATGCTGCGGGCAATATCCAGGCTGGATTCTGCATCGTAGTAGGCAAAGTCAGAAGCGGGGACGGGAGCGGGAGCGCCTGCTACAATCTGGCCTGCAATCGGGACGCGCAGCATTTCGGCGACACGATTATTGAACATTCCGGCGATCTCGCCGATTTTATCGGTGACGCGCAAGCCGCGCGAAATACGGCGGTCACGCTCGATGTAACCCCATTTTTCCAACTGCTCAAGGTAATAATTGACAACAGATGTGGAGGTAATGCTGGTCTGTTCGCCAATCTCGCGGATGGAAGGCGGATAGCCTTTATCCTGGTAGGCTTGAAGCAGTTCCAGGATTTTGATATGCCGGTCACTGAGACCTTTGCTTTTTCGTACCATCATCATAAGTTTGCTCCTGAGCCGATAAGTCGCTCATCCGTTCTATGAAACAATAATACATGAACATCCGTTCCATGTCAAGGGGAATTTAAAACCCAATTCAGCCAGAATCGGGTTTGCTTAACGGCCAAGCGGCAGGAATTTGGGGCTTTTAGACCCAGGTGTGGCGTTTCATCCATGACCAATCCGAAGGCCAGGTTAGTTGTCGGCTCGCGCGGCCTGTCGAAGGTTCGAAGAAGTTCATCCTGAAAAGCCGGTTACGATGGGGTACAAAGAACGAATCGCCGGGTCTTTTCGCAAAATTTTAGTTTTACTCAACAAAGGTTTTGAAAATATCAATATTCTATTGAATATATGAATTTATTATTGACTTATTTTAAATTATCTGTATAATATCTTTAATTACAGAAATGCACTTGCTGGTGAAGATGCCCCAAGAAGATTTGGCCCGGATCGCTACGGGCGTCAAACTCAATATCTTGGCCCAATCTGCCGCAACTCTTTTTCAGGAGACATTATGAACAATGCGCTGACTCGTTGCCCTGTTTGCCAAAACGAATTGACCATCACCCGCCTGCATTGCGAGGCCTGCGATACCGCCCTGGAAGGTCGTTTCATGGGCGGGCCATTTGGACATCTCTCGAAGGAACAACTGGACTTTATCGAGACCTTTGTGCGCTGCGAGGGAAAACTGACCCGCATGGAAGGCGAACTGCAACTCTCTTACCCGACGATTCGCAACCGCTTACTTGAGGTGATCCGCGCGATGGGCTACGAACCCGGCAAGGACGAGGCCGTCGATATGACCGAGGAGCGCCGGCGTCAGATTTTGGAAGACCTCGACAGCGGTAAAATCTCGGCTGAAAATGCCATGCGCGTGTTGCGCGGCGAGGAGCAGGCATGAGACAGAACACGATTGCAGTCAGCGGCCCAATCACGGTCATCGTTGATAACGTGGATGGCGATTTACAGGTTGCCGGATGGGAGCGGGCCGAAGTTTCAGCGAAAACGGATGGCGACGAATTCGACCTGCGTGTTGAAGGCGATAAGGCCTATGCGCGCTCGGGGGGCGACCTGATTTTATACCTGCCGCGCCAGGCCAATTTGCAAACCGGGAACATCAGCGGCGACGCAGACATTCGCGCCGTTTCGGGCAGCGCCCGCATCGAAAACGTGGGCGGCGACTTGCAGATGCGCGCTGTTGGGCCGGTGACGCTCAATAATGTAAGCGGTGACTTGAATGTGCGCGGCTGCGCCGGCGATTTTACAGCCGAACATATCGGCTCCGATGCGTCCCTGCGCGATGTGCAAGGCAAATTGAAGCTTTCAACGGTCGGCGCAGACCTTTACCTGCGAAACACGAGTGCAGACATCCAGGCCCAAACGGGCGCAGACGCCATTCTGTACTTGCAGCCCAAACCCGGCGCAGATATCACCGTTCGGGCCGGGGGAGATATATTGTTGCGCCTGCCGGCTGCCGCGGATGCAGAACTATCCCTCCAGGGCGGTTCGATGGAGTCGATCCGCGTTGATTTTGCGGGGGTGGAGCCTGGAGAAGCGGGCATGACCCGCCAGGTAAAGCTCGGTTCGGGCGCGGCAAAAATCCACCTGACCGCCGGGGACGATCTGATCGTCACCAGCCGGGCCGACGAATGGCAGTCGCTGGCCGATTTCGACAGCAGTGGGCTGGACGAGATGTTCCCCGGTAATTTTCCCGGTATTCCGGCAGATTTCCATGAGCAGATCGCGCAGCGTGTTCAGGATGCCACGCAACGCGCCATGCGCGCCGCAGAACAGGGGCAGCGTCACAGCGACCGCGCGCAGCGCCGCGTGGAAGCGGCCATGCGCCGCGCTGAAGAGAAGATGCGCGCTGCCGAACGCCGCACCAAATTTATGGGTGTCGCCGTGGGGCGACGGCCCGCATCCCCCATCCCGCCGGTAGCGCCGCCGGTTGCGGTGAGCGAACCTGTCAGCGACGCCGAACGGTTGGCGGTGCTGAAAATGCTCCAGGACAAGAAAATTTCTCTCCAGGATGCAGAGAAACTCCTGGCAGCGCTCGAAGGAAAGTGAGGCAAAATGACCGATACTGAACGCCAACAAGTGCTTAAGATGGTTGAAGACGGCAAAATCACGGCGGAAGAAGGCCTGAAGTTGATGCAGGCCCTGGACGAAGATACTGCTACAGAGGAGTTGGACGTCGTCGAAACGGGACCAGGCGGCGAGGCCGCAGGGGAGGCCAAGAGCGACCCGGAGTTTGACCACCGGATCGGTCGTTTCCGGCGTCTGTGGGTGATCCCGCTCTCGGCCGGCATCCTGCTGACGGTTTTATCCGCCTGGTGGATGTATGCGGCGTTGCAAAGCTCCGGGCTGGGATTTTGGTTCTATTGCGCCTGCCTGCCGTTCGCGCTGGGCGTGGCGGTGGTTGCGCTGGGTTTCGACAGCCGCACTTCACGCTGGATTTACGTCAATGTGCTTCAGAAACCGGGCGAAAGCCCGCAGCGGATTGTGATCTCTTTCCCGCTTTCACCGGTTAGCTGGCTGGTGAGCCTTTTCGGGAACTTTATCCCTGTTGAGCAAAAGGGCGCGGTGGAGGATGTGATGCAGGCGATTTTCAAAAGCACAAAATCGGACGAGCCGTTGTTTGTGGATGTTCACGATGAAGACGGCCAGCACGTTCAGGTTTACATTGGGTAAGGAGCCAACATGGCGACAACAGAAGAACGTATGCGAATTTTGAAAATGATCGACGAGGGGAAAATCAGCGCCGAGGAAGGCGCGCGGCTGCTTTCGGCATTGAGCGAGGGGCGGCGCGGGGCAAACCCTGCGACGCCGCCGCGCATGCCGGGCGCGGCGCGTTGGTTGCGCGTGCGCGTGACGGATGTGGCTACGGGGCGCTCGAAGGCGACCGTGCAAATCCCCATCGCGTTGTTGGATGCCGGGATGAAGATCGGCGCGCATTTTGCGCCTGAGGTCGAGGGCGTGGATATGTCCACGATCATGGAAGCGTTACGCTCCGGGATGACCGGCAGGATTGTGGACGTGATCGACGAGCAGGACGGTGAGCACGTTGAGATTTTTGTGGAGTAGTCTGGCTGAAAAGCAGTTTCTCAATGAAAGACG
>JBARBA010000234.1:0-14266 GCA_049792555.1 Anaerolineales bacterium | reverse complement strand
GGGTTGAAGTTGACCATGCCCGGCGCCTGGTTGATGGTTCTCGGCTTGTTTATCATCGGTGTCATCATCCAGGCGAGCATTCAAAGACCTGTCAGACGGAGAAAGGCGACCCGCGCCAGGGACACTTAACAAAATACGGAGAGCCATGGCTCTCCGTATTTTTGAATCCGGTCTTTGCAACGCAGGCTGTTTTCAAAGCGCCAGGCCCGATCCCTGGTCGAAGAAGTACAGGCGTTCGGGGTCGATCTGCGCGGGGACGGTATCGCCCACTTTCAACTGCGCGTCAATGGGGCACTGGCCGGGATAGGTCAAATTTCCCGTGCGCAGTTGCAACAATTGTATGTGATGGGGAAAATCAGGTTCGATGATTTCGATCTCACCTTTGAGTTGGATGCCGGGGGGCAGGTCGCGCCCGCCTGCCAGCGAAACCGCCTCGGGGCGCAGCCCCAGCACGAGGGCCTGCTCCTCGCGGACGACGGCCTTAACCCGCTCCGGGAGCGGAATGTGCAACCCATCCAGGATTAACATGTCGCCTGAAACGCGCCCGCCGGGCAGCAGGGTCATCGGCGATAACCCCAAAAAGCTGGCGACGAACATGTTGACGGGGTGATCGATCAACTCCCTGTACGGCCCAACCTGCTCGATCTTGCCGGAGCGCATGACCACAATCTGGTCGGCCAGGGCGATGGCTTCCACCTGGTCGTGGGTGACGTAGAGAGCGGTCAGGCCAAAACGATGCAGCAGGCGCTTGATCTCGGTGCGGGTCTGGCTGCGCAACTTTGCATCCAGGTTGGAAAGCGGCTCGTCGAACAGGAACAGACGCGGGCTGCGCACGATGGCGCGCGCAATGGCAATACGTTGTTTCTGCCCGCCGGAAAGCGTGCCCGGCTTGCGCGGCAGTAGTTGATCGAAGCCGATGCCCATCAGTTCAGATGTGTAGTGGATGCGTTCCTGGGTGGCTTTGTCATCGATCTTGTGCATCTTAAAGAAAAACGAGAGATTACCTTCGCCTTTGAAGTGCGGGTAGAGCGCATAGTTTTGAAAGACCATGCCGATATAGCGATCTCCCGGTGGGATTTTCTCCATCTTTACGCCGTCATACAGCACTTCGCCGGCGTAATCCAACTCGAGTCCTGAAACTGCGCGCAGCAGCGTGGTCTTGCCACAGCCCGACGGGCCAACCACAACAAAGGTCTGCCCGTCGGGGATGGTCAGGTTGATATGGTCGAGCGCGATGACGCCTTTGCGCGTTTGGGGCGCATGGTCTTCGGGCAGGCGCGGCCTGGATTTAAACTGAAATCGAAAACGTTCCACAATTGGAGTGGAAAACGACAGGCTGACATCTTGCAGTTCAATTTGGGCCATCGGTGTTCTCCTAAAATGCGTTTTCACCACAAAGGAACACGAAGGTACACTAAGGAAAACTTTAAGGGCTTCTTCCTCACCTGCACTTGCGCTGGCGCGCAACGCAGGTGCAAGTGTCGTGCTACTTTGTGCCTCGTGGTGAAGGTTTTGAACTTATATCCCATACCGGCGATAGAACCAGGTCTTGACGATCTGCGTCAGCCATACGTAGCAGACCAGCAATCCCGCCAGGATCAGCCAGTAGAGCGCGGGCAGGGCCACAAAGCCTAGCGTTTCGGCCAACGGGGAAACCGTCAGCCACGCGCCGACTGTGACGATGATAACAGAACTGACGATCAAGGCCCAACTGGCGCGGCTCTGGATGAACGGGATCTTGTTGGTGCGTATGACGTGAATGATCAAGGTCTGCGTTAAGAGCGACTCGACAAACCAGCCGGTGTGGAAGAGCGCGGGGTTGTTCCAGGCGCTGAAAACATAGATCATAATGAAAAAGGTGGCGTAATCGAAGATCGAACTGATCGGCCCGATGAAAATGATGAAGCGCTGAATTTCGTCGATGGTCCACTTGCGCGGCTTGGTCAACCAGTCGGCGTCCACCTGGTCGGTGGGGATGGTGGTCTGCGAGAAGTCGTAGAGCAGGTTGTTGGTCAACACCTGGATCGGCAGCATGGGCAGGAACGGCAGGAAAGCGCTGGCTCCCACCACGCTAAACATATTGCCGAAGTTGGAACTGGCCGCCATCTTGATATATTTGATGATGTTGCCGAACACGCGGCGGCCTTCCATCACGCCCTGTTCCAGCACCAGCAGGCTGTTTTCGAGCAGGATGATGTCGGACGACTCCTTGGCGATGTCTACGGCGCTATCGACCGAGATGCCCACGTCGGCGGCTTTGAGCGCCGGGGCGTCATTGATGCCGTCGCCCATGAACGCAACCACGTGGCCCTTAGCCTGCAAGGCGTGGATGATGTGTTCCTTTTGGGACGGAGCCAGCTTGGCAAAGATATTGGCGGCGCTGGCAGCCTCGCCTAGTTCGGCCTCGCTCATCGTCTCGATTTGCGAGCCGAGCAAAATCCTGTCCACCGGCATGCCCACCTGTTTGCAGATGTAGGCGGTGATGATCTCGTTATCGCCGGTCAAAATCTTGACGTCCACGCTGAGCGCTTTCAGGCGCTTCAAGGCTTCCATAGCAGAATCCTTGGGCGGGTCGAGGAAAGCCAGGTAGCCCAGCAGGATCAGATCCGATTCATCCTGCACCGTATAGTGCGGCTCGTCGTTATCGCCGGGGAACATCCGATAGGCAACTGCAATGACGCGAAAGCCCTGCTCGTTGAGTTCCTTCACGCGCCGTTTGCGGTGTTCGTGATGCTCGTCGGTCACTTCCAGCACTTCGCCTTCGACTTCCACGTGCGTCGAAAGGCGCATAATTTCTTCCACCGCGCCCTTGCAAATCAATATTTGCTGGTTCTGGTTGTTTTCGATGATGACCGACATGCGCCGGCGCTGAAAGTCAAAGGGGATTTCATCAATTTTATGGAAATCTGTTTTGACCTTGAGGTCTTCTTCGAGATGACCATGATCGAGGATGGCCTCGTCCATCAGGTTTTTCAGGCCGGTCTGGTAGTAACTGTTCATGTACCCATATTCCAGCACACGCTCACTGTCGTTTCCGCGCACATCCAGGTGTTTCTCCAGCACGATTTTTCCCTGGGTCAGCGTGCCGGTTTTGTCAGTGCAGAGCACATCCGCCGCGCCGAAGTTCTGGATGGCGTTCAGGCGCTTGACGATCACTTTTTTCTGCGCCATGGCAATCGCGCCGTTCGACAGGTTGACGGTTACGATCATCGGCAGCATCTCAGGCGTCAGTCCAACAGCCACCGCCATGGCAAACAGGAAGGCTTCCAGGAAGTTGCCCTTGCTCACCCAGTTGATCAGGAAAACGGATGGCACCATCACCGCGATGAAGCGGATCATCAGCCAGGTGAACTTGTTGATGCCTTTGTCGAAGCTGGTCAGTTCGCGCTGCCCGACGATACTGGCGGCCAGCGACCCGAAGTAAGTCTGGTCGCCGGTGTGGACGACGACGGCTGTGGCGGTGCCGCTTTCGACGTTGGAACCCAGAAAGCAGATGTTCGGCAACTCAAGCGGGTTGCCAATCTCTGCGGAGGCCGGGGCGGGTTTCTTTTCGACGGGCAGCGACTCGCCTGTCAGCGCCGCCTGGTTAAGGAACAAGTCTTTGGCGATCAGCACCCGCGCGTCAGCCGGGACCATGTCCCCGGCGGCCAAGCGCACGATGTCACCGGGAACAAGCATTTTGAGCGTTACTTCGACGTCTTTGCCGTCGCGCACAACGGTGGCGGTGGTGTTGACCATGGCCTTGAGTTTTTCGGCGGCGTTATCGGCGCGCATTTCCTGGTAGAAACGCAGGACAATACCGAGCAAGACCATCACAAAGATGAC
The DNA here is from genome assembly GCA_049792555.1 of Anaerolineales bacterium. Classification (GTDB taxonomy): domain Bacteria; phylum Chloroflexota; class Anaerolineae; order Anaerolineales; family Villigracilaceae; genus UBA5195. The sequence continues at coordinate 10,441 of JBARBA010000234.1, read as the reverse complement.
AATCGTGGCGCGCACATCGCCGGTCAAATACGAAAGGATGCCCAGCCCGGTCAGCAAAATGACCAGCGGATTTCGGATATTATCCAGCAAGCGCATTAGAGGCGATTGACGTTTTTCGCGCGCGATCTCGTTCAACCCATAACGTTTGACGCGCTCGTCGGCTTGCGCCGCGCTCAAGCCGCTTAACTGCGACTCAAGTTCCTGCAAAATAGCATCCTGTTTTTTACGCGCCGTTTCCAGCAATTGCGCTGAAATGTTGGGATGTGTTGCGTTGTTGGATATGTTGCCCTTGGGGGGTAAGTTCATGGATGCCTCCGCAAATAGCGTCGCTGCCGGTTATCGTTCAACGGCAGGTGGTTTTGGTCAATTGTATAACACAATCCAATGCCTGCCCGTATCATCTCAATATTTAAGGGGTATTGCTGTTGACAAGTGGTTTCGATACGGCGGCGAAACAACATCGCCGCCTACTCAACCACCGGTTATTGAAAAGATACGCCTGCCCAAAGCATTTGACATTCTTCCCGCCTCCTGTAGGATCATCCCATGTCCATTACCCAACTGTGCTACTCAGCATTGCGCCGCCCGGTTTTGCAGGAAGAACTGGCAAAATTGCAGGTTTTCCGTATTTTAGTTGCGCAACTCTTCCCCACAAAAAAATTCGCCCTGCCGGGCGATTTTGTCTGTTTTATTTCGGCTGGAAACAAAATGTTATCCGATCACGCATTAGGTCTGGTGATAGTTAAGATATTTCAATCCTGAGCCTGTATTGAACAACACGATTCTTTCTTCGGGTTGAATCCAATCGATTTTGATTAATTCCTTTATTGCAGTGAGGGTAGCCGCGCCCTCGGGAGCCGCAAATATACCCTCTTGTGTCGCCATTTCGCGTTGCGCTTCCAGGATTGCTTCGTCGCTTACTGCCACCGCTATCCCATTACTTTCATACAAATCATGCAAAATAAGGTGATCAGCGAAGCTTTTCGGCACGCGCAGACCGGATGCAATCGTATGCGCGCCCAGCCAGAAATCGCAGAAAGCTGCCTTTTCTTGAAATGCTTTCACTACAGGGGCACAGCCCTCTGCCTGAACCGCGACCATGCGTGGGCGTTTTGTGTTTTTTAGCCAGCCCAATGCCTCAAGCTCATCGAAAGCTTTCCACATCCCAATCAAGCCCGTGCCGCCGCCTGTCGGGTACACAATCACATCCGGAAGCTCCCAGTTGAAGGCCTCGGCCAGTTCATAGCCCATGATCTTTTTGCCTTCCATACGGTATGGCTCTTTAAACGTGGAAAGATCGAACCAGCCTTCGTTGCGAGCCTTGTCGCCAGCCAGGCCGGCCGCTTCACTGATCAGTCCATCCACCAATACAACTTCTGCGCCTGCAATGCGGCTTTCTTCAATATTTGCAAAAGGAGTATCTTTTGGCATGAAGATGTGCGCGCGCAAACCAGCGCGGGCAGCATAAGCAGCCATGGCCCCGCCTGCATTGCCGGCAGTGGGGATAATTACCTTTTTAATACCCAGTTCTTTAGCTTTTGAGATGGCGGCTGCAAGCCCCCGCGCTTTAAAGGAGCCGGTGGGATTGCTGCTTTCTTCTTTAACATAAAGATTGGAAAGGCCGAGGGAATTTCCAATTCGGTTTAAACGCAGTAATGCAGTATCGCCTTCCCCCAAAGAGACCTGGTTTTCCGCGCTTAGCACTGGCAGGAATTCGTGCCAACGCCACATTCCTTTTGGCCGACGGATAATCTGATCACGGTCCACTTTCTGACGGGCCGCATCCAGGTTATATCTGGCTACCAGAGGGGACTGGCATAACGGGCAAAAGGTATGGATTTGCTTGTGAGAGTATTTTGTGCCGCAGCCAGAACATTCCAAATTGGACAGAAAAGAGAGCGCTATAGATTCCCGAGTTAATCGGTTTTGAAAGCTTAAGGTGTGGGCGCTCATTTTGTTGCTGACATAAAAGTTTCTACGCGCGTCCAGAGCTCTTGAAGGTTAATCGGTTTTGACATGTATAAATTACAGCCCGCATTAAGGGCCTTTTCGGCATCGCCCTTAAGGGCATTTGCTGTAATCGCAATAATCGGAACTGCCGCCAGATTTGGTTTGGGGTTGGCGCGTAGTCGCCGGGCTACCTCATACCCATCGATGTCGGGCAAATTGATATCGAGCAAGACCAGGTCTATTTCTTCATATTCAGCCTTTGCCAGGGCCTCGAGTCCATTACGGGCCTCCACGAGAGAGTAACCTCTTGATTCCAATACGCGTTTTAACAAAGTCATATTATCTGGATTATCTTCAATGCACAGTATTTTGTGTCCCATAGGAAGTCTCCTTGTATTTACCGCTTGCGCGGTACTCTGCACCGCTTCAGCGGCACTTTGTAATTATTCACCATTTTTTTCTTGAATGACTTGTATGACCTGATCGACAAATTTTCGGGGAGGTAACGAACCTTTTTGATAAACAGCCTCGATATGTCCGTTCAGGCGTTTGCGTTCATCTGCGGTAATATCTTTTGCGCTGACAACTACAATAGGGATTTCCTTTGTGCGCGGGTCGAGTTTGAGTTCTTCAACGAGTCCAAAACCATCGATGCCGGGCATGGTCAGGTCGGTGACGATCAAATCGGGTAGCTGCTGTCGCGCCATCGCCAATCCCTCCCATCCATCTTTGGCATGAAGGACACGATAAGCTTTTTTCCCTTCAAGCAGGCGGCGAATAAGCAAGGCGTCATCAGGGTTATCGTCAATTAATAGTACGGTGGTTGTTTTCTCGTCAAGATTTTCGAGCGCAGCTTGTAAACCTTCACGCGGCGCGGGAGCCTGGGTTTCGCTTAAGTGAATATCCACAGCCCATTGGTCGCCGAGGACGTGTTTTTCAACCGGGAAAGTGTGACCGGTACAATTAATCACAACGGTTTCATCCGCACTGATTGTACCGTTATTTAGCATCTTTTCCAAACCTGCGAAGCCAACAGAAGTAGCGGGTTCCACCGCCATTCCCTCACTTTTGGCAAGCGCGCGCATGGCAGAAAAAGTTTCGGAATCAGTGACAGATTCCATGATGCCGCCATATTGCTGCACCAAATTCCAAAGATAAGTATAAGATTTTCCAGGATCGCCGGTGGACAAAACGATGATGCGCGTATCGGGGATGACCGGGTCAGCTTGATCCTTACCGGCTTTGAATGCGTTAACCATGGGCGCACAACCTTCTGCCTGGATGATACCCAGTTTGGGAATGTGGTCAATTAATCCCATGTTGTATAACTCTTTGAAACCCTGATAAACACCGAGCGGGCCCAAGCCACCGCTTACCGACTGAATATACCAATCCGGCGCGCGCCAACCAAGTTGTTCCACGATTTCATAGGCAATGGTTTTCATTGACTCGCGCGCAGGGATTGAAGTGGCTCCACGATCAAGCATCAGGTGACGGCGCTGCGCAAATTGGGATGCAATCTGTTTGGTTTGATCGTAATTACCACTGACCCGGATGACCTCGGCGCCGAAGAGCGCTGCCTCGCGCAACTTTTCCTGCGGGACCAAACTGGTCATAAAAACCCATAGTTTGATCCCTGCGCGAGCGCAAGCTGCGGCATAGGCTACCGCCGCGTTGCCTGTAGATGCAATAATCGCTTCACGTACCCCTCCTTCGACCATGGATGCAACTGCCGCGGCGGCCTGACGATCTTTAAAGGAACTGGTTGGGCCATAACGTTCATCTTTTATATAAACATAAGCATTCCCGAAACCGGGAGCATAGCGTTGTGAAAGCCAGAGCGGCGTCCCGCCAGCAGGATAGAGGTCAATGGCGGCAGGGTTGTTGAGCGGCAGGATGTCTTGATAACGCCACATGTTGAGCGGGCGACCAGGCAAGCCGCGCAATATCTCACGCTTGAAAGCGTCGTAATCATATCGCGCTTCCAGCCACTGCCCATTGCAATGGCTACAGATCGCAGGCACGAAAGGTTCGTAGGGCTGTTGGTTGCCGCAGATATTGCATTCCAGAAATTTGGGCATTGTCATTTTGTATATCTCCTACTTTTCGGCAATCCGGGCCTCCAGAGGCATTTGCACATAGAAGGATGAACCTTCTCCATAGACGCCGGTACTTTCAGCCCATAAACGACCGCCGTGCATTTCGACCAACTTGCGGCTGATTGGAAGACCCAGGCCGGTTCCGCCAACTTTGCGCGTGGAGGATGTGTCAACCTGAGTAAACTCCTGGAAGACTGCTTCCAATTTATCAGGTGGAATGCCAATGCCTGTGTCTTTTACGGTAATCAACACTTTGTCGCTTTCCAGCCGCTTGGCATGGATTGAGATCTTCCCTTTGTCTGTAAATTTAATCGAGTTGTTGACGAGATTGATCATCACCTGTCGCAGACGTGTGCGGTCAGCATATATTTCCACTTCACTATCTGAATCATCTGTAATAAAGAGCGCGATATTTTTCTCGCTGGCCAATGAGGATGTGATACTGGTTACCTCGTCCAAAATTTCGTAAACCCTGAACTTTTCCGGATTCAGGTTCATGGTACCTGATTCAATTTTCGCCATGTCGAGCACATCGTTAATCAGGTTTAGCAGGTGTTGTCCATTCTTGCGGATAAGGCCCAAATCATTGTCCATATTGGGGGTGAGATCGCCGTCCAATCCTTCCAGCATCACATCTGCGAAACCGAGGATTGAATTGAGAGGCGTGCGCAACTCGTGGCTCATGTTTGCCAGGAAGGACGATTTCAAGCGGTCGAGTTCACGCAATTGCGTAACGGTAGCAGCCTGTTCGACATAGAGACGGGCATTTTGCAAAGCGACGGCTACTTGTGCAGCCAGGGTGGTATAAACGGAAGCGTCCTCTTTTGAGAAGCCTTTCAGGTTATTCGATTGCACATCGAATACGCCGATAACTTTCTCACCGATGATCATGGGAATGCTCATCTCTGAGCGAGTATCCGGCAATAAAGGATTGGGCAGGAAGCCGGGTTGACTTTGAACATCATCGACAATGATGGCTTTTCGTTCACGCGCAGCGTGGGCAATCTGAGAGTATTCTTCATTAACCAGGATGGCATGTTGCTCGGCCACCATTTGCCGCCCAATTTCACCGGCGCCATTCGACAATAACAAGGTCTGTCCTGCTTCATCGGTCAGGTAAATATGCGCATGGTACAGGCTGAAGCGGTCTTTGGTCAGATCGACAACGTCCTGCAGGAGTTTATCGGGGTCAAGCACCGTAGATGCGGTCGTCGATAGCGTGGCGACGGTTTCCAACTGGTTGGCGCGTTGCGCCAGTTCATGGGTGAGGCCGTCGGCCTGGACCCGTCTTTGTTCGGCCTGTTCCAACAGACGCAAATTTTCAATATGTTCACTTAATTGTTGGGCAACGGCAGTCACAATATCTACGGCATGCGCGCTATCCTTTGCATCTGCATTGGCGATCAGTTCGCCAATGGTTTGATCATGCACGATCAGGGAGTGCGAGACGGCAGGCCGGGAGACGGCATCATCGCTATGTTTGTTGAAAGGCTGGACCTGGTTTTGGTCATAGATATATCCAGAGGCCAGTTCGTGACGGGTCTTCAAGTATTCATTCCAGCCCTGGCTGGTCAGGCGGCGGGATACCTGTTCGGCTTCTGCGCGATAACGTTCGGCTTGGGCAAGCAGGCGCAAGTTTTCGATATGTTGCGCCACGCGTGTAACTATGGTGCGAACGACCTCCGTTTCAGACATGGTCCACTGACGATTTGTTTCATCCGCCAGCCGAACTTCCCCAACCCTGGCACCCGAAATTTCAATCGGAACGACAAGCGCATTTTCAGAGACAGAGGCCTGTGTTTCCACCAACGGCTGGACTTCATTTCGACTATATACATAGCCGATATTTTCGCTGCGGTCAACAGCGTTCAGGAATTCCTGCCAACCGGTAGCGGTCAGGCGGTTGGCCTGCGCCTCCACTTCCAGACGGGATTCTTCGGCCTGTTGAAATAGCTCCGCATTTTGAATGGCAATCGCAAGTTGCCCTGCCAACACCTGGAAAGCCGGCAAATTTGATTCACGAAATGTATTTGGCCGTTCGCTTTGCATATCGAGTACGCCAAGAATCTTGTCGTTTGCGATCAGCGGCACGGCCATTTCAGAACGTGTGAGGGGTAAGAGCGGGTTGGGCAGGAAGTTGCCACTTTTCAATGTATCGCCTACGATTAAAGCCGTGCGGTCAGCAGCAGCGCGACCATTCAGCGAACCCGATGAAATGGGCAGGTGGTGCCTGCGGCGCAAAAGTTCATGACCTACGTGTCCTGTGCCTGCTTGCAAATGCAGGGTGTGCCCTGAAGAATCGGCCATATAAATCTGGGTGTAATAGAGGTCAAACCGGGAACGGATCAATTCAGCAGCCTGGGAAAGCAGTTCAGACAGGTTTGACACCTTTTCTGTCATGGCGCGCCCGACTTCGGAAGCCAATTCAAGATCGTGAGTGCGTTCTTCCACACGTTGTTCCTGTGAATCGAACAGGTCTTTTAGCTGCGCTCCCATCTTGACGAATATCGAACCAAGCAGGCCAATCTCATCACGGCCAACGACAACCGCCTTTTGATCGAAATCGCCTTCCTGCAAGGCATACGCGCTGCGGGTCAGTCTGTTCAGGCGGACGGTAATAGAATTCACAATTAAATAACTTAGGACCAAACTAAGCAAAAGACCTACAAGCAGCGCCAAACCTATGTTAAGGATGGCCTGGTTATAGACTGTCAGAGCTGCTTCGTTGGAAATGTCAGCAAATTGGTTATACAGTGTTTGCAGTCCGAACCCGGCAACGCCTGCTACACTCAACGTAACAAGAGAGAGCATAAGGACAATCAGACCCATCTTCCACGCAACCGATATGTTCGAAAGGCTATTGACCCAGAAACGCGCCGATCCGCCTGCTTTGTTTTCGGAAATTTGTGAAGGGAACAGATTGGGAGTTGACATGATTATTTCTCCTCCACGAAGCTCTTGTTGCTGATAGTTTTGCCGGGGTTCAACATCGCGCGCGTATCCTGCGCGCCCAGGGCGCGACCCAGTTCGCGGACGGCAACTTGTAGCGTGCCTTCCAGGGTGGTAGCGCTTTGGATTTTCTGGCTGATCGAACTGATTAACATCTCACTCTCCGCCTGACTCTGCAACTCGGTATACGAACGGGCATTACGCACTGCGAAAGCGACCTGGTTCGCAATCGATTCCAGCAGGTTGGCATCTTCCTGATGTAAGCCGCCGGTTACATTGTGCTGCACGTCCAATACCCCCAACACATCATCTGCAATCGAGATGGGTACCGCAATTTCTGACCTAGTTTCCGGCAATAAGGGGTTGGGCAACCAATCAGGGTCCTGCGAAACATCAGAGACGAGTATCGTAGCGTTACTTTGCGCGGCGCGGCCCACCAGGCCTTTGCCCTTGGGAATCTTGTGGCCTTTCGCCAGCATGGTCTGCCCGGCCTCACCGGTGCCGCCCACCATCAGCAATTCTTGACCGGTTTCATCCAGGAAATAAATATGAGCGTGATAGTAATTGAATGCGCTTTGCACCTGCTCGACCACTTCGACTGCCAATTGCTTCTCATCAAGGATGGTCGAGAGTCGCCGACTGACCTCGGTGGATGTGGCCAGGGCCTTGGTACGGTCGGCCACGCGTTGTTCGAGCGAGTCGATCAAATCGTGTATTTGCCCGGTCATATTGTTGAATGCGCCGGCCAACACACCGATTTCATCGTTTGATTTAATATCCGATTGAAGGCTGAGATCACCGGCGGCCACTTTTTGGGCGGTGTTTGTCAAGCTGACCAGAGGGGCCGTCAGCGAATTTCCCAAGAAAAAGGCAATACCGGCAGTTACAAATAGGGTCAGAATGAGGATCAACCATGCGGTAGAGACCACGCCTAACGCTGTGGTGATGTTTGTCAGTTGATAGATTTGATAAACAAAATAGCTGGAAACGACCACCACAGCGAGTGCAGTGACCCCTACCGTGATCAGCATCAGCCTGACTCGCAAGCTGTATGTATTGATCTGCCGCGAGACCAAAACGCCATAAATAACTGCCAAAATAGCCACTGTGCCAAGTGTAAGCGCAGGAGTTGGATCTGCTGCGCGCGGAAATGGCCTGAAAACGCCGTAGAGATCCAGCAAAATGGGCAATGTCGCAAAAACCAGCGCAAAAGCGTTGGCGCGGTTGACCAAGGATGTTGGGAGTACCGTCAAACTAAGACCAAATGTTGTCACCAAAATCACCGCGGCGATTGCCGGGCCTACCCCCGCAAACATGAGGCTGACTAGCGAGACAGCCGCATACACCCCAGCTAAAATCAGACTGACACCGAGCACTCTTTTTCGAATGCGCGCCAGCCAGGCGCTGACGAGAGCTGCTGCGGCGATCAGCACGGCAGCAGTTTCTCCAACCCAAAAAGAGCTCTGGCTGTGATTCAGAATTGCATAGACAATCATAATGACCAGAAAAAGTATGCCCATACTTAACGAAATCAAAAATGCCCGCCGGTCACGGACTTCATCGGTTATTTCGGTCTGTTGTTTTGGATTATGCATCTCATCACCTCGTTGATTACCAAAAACGATTTTCCATGTCACTGGTTTGCAATCGGCGCATTTGCCGCCACCGAAATCTCTGAAAAATCATGAATGCTATTTGCTTCAGATCTGCTCCACCAACATCAGCGCGCTTAAGATGGCAGATTCCACGACCAATTCGGGGCAATACAAGCTTTTGCCGATCCACAGCCAGGGATAGGGTTCATCCATGTGTTCCGCCAGCCAGTCAGCGCCGCGTTTCAAAATATCGGTGGATATTTCTTCATCGCCCTTACCCTGCCGTTTCCAAACCGCCAACGCTTGCAGGCAATAGGCCGTCTCTTCGGCGCTGGGCGCATAAAATCCCCACGAGCCGTCTTCGTTCTGCGTGTTCAAGACCCAGTCTACAGCAGTTGTGGCCAATTCGTCGGCATAACCGGCGCCCGCAATAATGGCGTGGCAGGTCGTGTAATAGGGCGATGCATGCCATTTATCGAACCAAAAGGAATGTCGCGTTTGTGCCCGCTTGAGAAAACGCAAAACCTTTTGCACAGAAGGATGCTGTGCTTCATATCCCGCCTGGCGCAATGCGCCGAACACATGAACATTGGCGCTGAGGGAAGGGTCGGCTTCCAAAGCATAGCAGCGAAAATATTCATCATCTTCGTAATGTAGCACTCCAGCCAGATCAACTGAATATCCAAACCGCTTCATCGTATCGTACGCCATAGCTGTTGTATCTCCATCTAATACTGAAAATCCTTGTACTGCGCCAATACCCTCTTTATCTGACCAAGCTCTTGTGAGTTCACTGAGAGATGGCTGGCATAATGCCAGCATTTCATTGCTCAAGGTACCTGTCAGGGCTGCATTCCACAATACCCAAACATACTCAAAATTCCCGATTGGGTGTATGTTAGGCCCTGCACCGTTAATGGAAATCTCGTTTAGGAACTTTAGCGCGGCAGGGTCTGGGCGAACATAAAGAGCGAAAAAAGCAGTCGCCGATGGACTCTGCCCCACCGAACCATTGGCTTCTTGCAAACGTTCTACATCAAGCAGATTTACTCCATTTGCGCCTACCATTTCGGAAGAAAATGCCAGAGTTACACACCGATTGATCATGTGGTCCGGTAATTTTGCCAGCTTGGCAGCGCGCTGGCGAGTTAAACGCTCCAGAACACCATCTCTTTGGTGGGTTATGATATTATGCGACTCAACTTCCGCCAACAGGGTGGGCATGATCATTTCAAAACCTATCGTTGCGCCAGCTGCGTCAGCCATTAATCCCCTTGTCGCTCCTTTGCTGAGCATTTCCAGAGCGTTTTGCCCGCGCTCGATCTGGCGCCGGTCTTGTGAGCGCCGTCCGCGCCTGGTAAGCGCCACCATCGCCGCCAGCGTGCAAATGACACGGTCATGATAGTTCTGCGGCGCGCTGGCTCCCCAGCTTCCGTCGGAGAGCTGGTTCTCACAAAGCCAGTTCAACGCTTGCTGGCTTAGGTGTTGGTCCAACTCGCCTAAACGCGCAATCCAGGCAGTATCATAAGCCGATCTCGAGATCTTACTCAAACCAGCGTCTCTTAAGACTTGCTGCATTTTTTGACGGATATCCATTGTCAATCTCCTATGCTAGTCATTTGACGGTAATTCGATTTGGGTCAGTGGGGAATACTACCTAAGACATGCTGCAAGACCACATTCTGGTTTTTCCACAAAGAATACAATTCAACCGCTCGCCGCAAAATCCATTTTTGGGGTGGGATGTGAAGTTTCATATCTTCTTTTTCCACTTCATCCATGCTCCACCAACGAAATTGACTGCCGCGCATATCATCTCCCGGAGAAACTTCTCCACCTGCGTAGGCG